>JALORD010000307.1 GCA_025459145.1 Pirellulaceae bacterium
GAGCTGCCCCATTCGCGGAGCATCGCGTTTGCCGCGCTTGTTCAGGGGGCGATCGTGATCGTCGAGGTCGGTGTCTTTCCAACTCGACTTGGCGTGGCGGAGGAGGAGGAGGGTTTTCATGATGCAGTTTCAGTGGTGGCGATTCATGGCGAACAGACAAGTGGAGCGAAGCACGAAATCCGAAGTACGAAGCACGAAACAAATTCAAACTTCAAATGTCAAAGTAGGGAAAAAGCCGCAGGTCTGCCCTTTCGGTCATTCGAACATTGGGGCTTGTTTCGGATTTCGGATTTCGGATTTCGTGCTTCGTACTTGTTCGTTCGCGAAAAAGCCACGGCCGTCCGCATCACGGCTTGCGGCTGGCGCTCTCCCGCGGCGGCAGGTTCACGACCGCCACCGCCAGGCAGATCCAGCCGACGATCATTAGGCCGCCGCCGATGGGGACAATCCTCCCCAGGAACGTGATGCCTGTCAAAACGAGCACATAGAGGCAACCCGAGAAGATCAGCGTGCCGAGCGTCATCGCCCCGCCGGCCAGATTGATTTCCCAGCCGCACTGGCGAGCGGCGAGGAGGCCCACCGCCAGGAGCGCGAGGCCGTGGTACATCTGGTAGCGGGCGGCGGTTTCCCAGTTGGCCAGTTTCCGGTCGAGCTCGTAGTCGGACAGGCCCTGGGCTTCGAGGTCGCTTTTGAGCCCATGCGCCCCGAAAGCACCCAGAGCCACCGAGCCGAGGCACAGGATCACTCCGACGAACAGCCACAATTTGTCGCGCGAATGGATCATGCCTGCTATTGTATCCGGGCAGGCAGGCTGTTGGCGGGGTGTGCAGTCCGCCTTCCGGCCGGGGGGCCGGGGTTAACCGACCTCCGATCTCCGGCCTCCGACCTCCAGCCGGCCTCGGGCGGCGATAAGAAGGCAAGAAAACAGAAAGCCGCCGCAGGTCCGGGGGGAGTGGAAACCTGCGGCGGCCCTCAACTGTCGATCGAGCGGGCTGGCTTCGCGCCGCCGAGGACGGGCCAGGAGGCCCGTCCTACGTGCGGCTTGTCCGCCAGACGGGCGACTAGGGTTCGAGTTCGATCCCCAGGTTCGCCTCTTCTTCTTCCTGGATGATGATCCGCGGCGTCACCATCATCATCAGGCTTTGCGTATCGCGGCCGATACCGACGTTGCGGAAGAGCCGGCTGATGTAAGGGAGCTTCGAGAGGAGCGGTACACCCCGCTCGTTGCGTCCTTCACGCAGACGTTTCACTCCGCCGAGGAGAACCGTTCCGCCGTCCGGCACACTCACCGTCGTTTGCACGCTGGTGAAGGCGAAGGTCGGCAATTGGACGGTCGTACCCTGGACGGTCCGCGTCTGGTTGTTGGTGACGTTTTCATCCGGGTTCGACGGATCCTGGTCGACGGTACCGCTGTCGGTCGTGACCGAGCCATCGAACGTGAAGGTGTCGACATCGCCAATCTGGCTGAAGAAGGGCACCAGCGTCAGGCGGACGAACCGCCGGTCGGCCGAGACCACCGCCTGCACGTTGAGCGTCGTGCCTTCATTCAGCACCACGATCACCGGCTGATAGGCGGCGGCAAAGTCGCCGACGACCGGGATGACGCTCGTCACGAACGGACGCTGCGTCTGATCGTTAACGTTGGCCGACTGACCGTTGAACAGCGTCACCTTGGGAGCCTGGAGGATGTTCGTCCGGTCGTCGCCTTGGGCGGCTTCGACCAGGAAGAACGCTTCGATATCGCTGAGGATCGCGAAGCCGAAGGTTCCCGCCGTATTGGCGTCGAAGTTGCCGAACTGCGGCGTCGACGAGCCAAAGCTTCCCTGGTTAAACGCGATGTCAAGGTCGGCCGTGGGGCCAGTGGCACCCCAGCCGATGCCGATGCTGTAGTTGTCGTCGTCGAAGAACGAATTGATCGGCGGCGCGACAATCCCGGACGACCCGTTGGCCGGTAGTTGGTCGATCTGGTTCGTGAGGTGCGTATTGTCGTCGATTCGGAAGTCGAAATCGACGCCGATACGCTCGAAGAACCGATCCGACAGCGTGATGAACCGGACTTCAATCGTCACCTGCAGATCCTGCAGGCGGCGGAGCTGTTCGAGCAAGTCCGCGATCTGTTCGTGGACATCTTGCGTCTGGCTGACGACCAGGCTCAGGTTGGCGTCGAACTCGCTGATCGCACCCGGTCCGCCGACCGCCGCCCACGATTCGGGAGCGATGGTCGTTTCGATCAGATCGATAAGCTGCGTGAAGTCGGCCATGGCACCGCCGCCGAGGCCGCCCGGTCCCCCGCCAAACGAGCTGGGGTTGGGAAGTGGTACGCCGTTAGCCGTCATTCCGGCCGCGCCCATCTGGGCGAGCACCGAATTCGACGCCGGCTGGGCGGCTTTCTGCTCTTCGTTGGCCGCGATCGTCAGGGGACCGCTCATCATCGGCCGGGCCGTACCGCCGTAGCCAAGAGCGTTGATGCTCTCCCGCAGGGCGGCCGGCATGCCGACGTTGTACGACGGCAGGAAGTTCGGAATCGGAATCACCAGATCCGCGACGTAGTACACCTGGGCATAGGTGTTCTTGTCCCGAGTCTGCTCGCTGGTGACCAGGAGCACCTCGTTCTTGATCACGTAACTCAGGCCCCGTTCTTCCAGGATGATATTCAGGGCGCTCTTCAGCGAGATCGGCTCCTTAAGACTGAGCGTCACGGGCACGTCGACCGTGAGCCCCTCGGCGGCCAGTCCCTGCGGATCGAGGTGAATGTTCACCCCGACCATCGCACTCAAGGTGTCGAGCACTTCGCCGAGCGGACGCTCGAGGAACTTGGCTTCGACCATCTTGGAGAGCGATTTCTGAATCTCCAATTCCGTCGGCGAGAGCCGCGAGCTGGCATTCATCATTTTCCGCCGCGAGCGGGTGATGTCGGCCCAGCGGCGAGCATCGCCAAACACGAACGGATTCATGTCGTCGAACGGAACCGAGGCCAGGTCGACGCCGGCCATCTGCCGGATGAAGCCATCTTCCTTTTGCTGTTTGATCAGCATCTGTTCGGACAGATTGCGCACCAGGCGCGACTTATCAACCATGTTGACCGTTACCGGATTCTGCGGATCGAGGTCGCGGGCCTGCCGGGCGATGACCTCCGCCTCGGCAAACCGCTGCTCGTCGAGCAACTGGTTGAACTGCTCGACCATCTGGGCGAGCTTGTTCTGCATTTCGAGCGACAGCTCCTGATCGCGAACGATGTCGGCCCGCACGGCGGCGTTCTTCTCGTCGTTCTCGATCGTTCCCTTGTTCTGCTCGATATAGGCTGCGAGCTGACTGGTGAGCCGATCGACGATCGTCAGGAGCTGCTTCTTCGCGGCCGGATCGACCTCGGCACTATTGACCCGCTCGCGGAGGCTTTGCAGGTTGGCCAGCGCGCCGCGCGGATCGCGCTGGGCCAGATCCTGAGCCGCTTTCTCCTCGTTGAGGATTTCGCGGTACAGCTTCTGCCGGACGATTTCCTGCTGCGAATTGACCTCTTCCAGCGGCGAGAGCGGCGCCGCACCGCCAATCGGCAGCGGCTCGGCATTGGCACTGCGGAGGAACGTCAGCTTGTCCTTCAGTTGCTGGCGAGTCGCCGGATCGAGCTGATCCTGGAACCGCCAGGCTTCCTGGAACTTGGCCAGAGCACCGGCCCGATCCTGCCCTTCGAGAGCCCGGATCCCCTCCTGATAGAGGGCGTAACCGGGACCATTGTTCGCACCGGCCGGCGTGGGAGACTGGTTGAGACCGGCTTGCGAGCTGGCCTGCACAGTCGAGGTGCCATCGGCGGCGGGATTGTAGACCCCTTGAGCCACCGGATACTTCGGTTCGTCGGTCGTTGCGCCGGCCTGCATGACCCCTTCGCTCCGGCGGGCGACCTTTTCGACCTGCAGCAGAACCTGCCACGGCCGGGTTTCGTTCGGACCAAAAGCGGTCTCGGGGACGTTCATGTCTTGAGCCTGCTGTGCCATCGCGCGGGCCGCGTTCAGGTCGCCGCCATCGAGCGCGGCGCGAGCTTGAGCCACCAGGCGAGCGGCTTCGGCCTTCTGTGCCGGATCGCCCGTAGGGAGCCGCTGGGGCTCATTCGCACCGGCCGCTTCCGGACCGGCGCCGTCGTAGATCGAGGCCCGCACCGGCTGCCCGGCGGGACTCGCCGCAAGCGGATTGTTATCCGCAGGCAGCTGATAGGGGCTGACCGGCGACGTTTCGGCGCCAGCCGGCAGCGCAGCGCCGCCCAAGGTCGGCAGCGAATCGCCCGCGGCGATGTCGCTCGGCTTCAGTTGATAGGGAGAAGTCGGAGCCGAGGCGGGCACCAACTGGTCGGGCGTAAAGCCGGCCTGCGCGAGCTCGGCCGCGACTTGCTGCGGCGAGAGGTCGCCCGGCTGATACTGGGCAGGAATCGCTGCAGCCTTTTGCCAGGCGGCCAGAGCGGCAAACTTGTCGCCGGCAGCCAGGGCCGCCCGAGCGTCGCCGAGCAAGCCCATCGCCTTCGACTTGCCGTCGCCGGTGAGTTGGGCGGCCGGATCCTGGCGGTTCATCGCCGCCAGGGGATCGGCCGGCAGACTGCTTCCGCCCGCGGCCGGCGACTGCTTGCCGAACGTTGGCAGGAGCGCCGGGAACCGGCTGCTGGGAAGCTGGGCCGTATTGCCCCGCTGCTTAGCCTCGTCGAGCAGCTTGCGGAGCTTATCGGGGGTGTCGACGAATCGCGCGGTAAGCGAGTCGTACTGGACGTTTAATCCTTCCGCCTTTGCGATCAGGCCGTCCGCCGCGGCCAGATCACCGTCTTTGATCGCTTTGCGCGCCTGGCGGAGCAGATCGTCTGCTTGCCGCCGCGCGTCGGTGTTGCTGCCGGTTTGTCCGGTCAGGGCAGCAGCCGTCGTCCAGGCTGCCGCCGCTGGGGGCGCAGCCTGGGACCAGGTTGCAGGAAGCGTCAGCCCCAGGGCGACGCATCCGGTCAGAAGTTGCACGCTCGCTTTCAAAGCGATTCTCCTGTAACGAAATGTTCCTCAGGCGCTGGGGAGCAACCCGTGGTAGGGAACGGAATCCTGGTGTCCGGCGGCGCGAAGCTTCTTCCGACTTCGCGGGGCCGCGGCGCGGCCTGATCAATGGCCGCAGCGCGACTCCGCAAGTCGTTCCGCTACTTCACTCCGTCGGTGCGCTTTTCAGGCGCACGGTTTCCACGCCTTGCCCACGGGCCGCACGCTCCGGCGCGCGAATCCCCCGACAAGACTTGGCGGTAGATGAGTGCGGGGGTAAGTACTCGCGAGTGACCAGAGGGGTCAAGAGCAGTTTGCGGCGGCCCCGGGAAATTTCCCGGAATTTCTCCGCGCAAAGGGCGAGCGGACGCGGCGAAGTGCGTTTCGTCGCGAGGCCAACCAATCAAAATCGGCGAGCGTGCGGCGGAACTTTAGAGATTCCGCCGCGAGCGGGCAAGATCGATGGGAAACGCGAAAAGAATGACCAATGCGGTTTGTCATTGGTCACTTGTCATTAGTCGCTCGGATCTTCGACTTTGAACTTTGAACCTTGAACTTTACTTCTCCGCCGGTTTGTTGCGCTGGCTGAGGAGGAAGGCGACAAGATCGTGGAATTCTTCGGCCGGGACGATCTCCGGCACGTTGGCCGGCATCAGCGAGAGGGCCGTCTTCTGCTCCTCGTCGATCTCGTCCTCGGCGACGGTGAACTCTTTGCCTTGATTGTCGGCGAAGACGCGCTGCGTCCCTTCGGCCCGCCGAAAGAGGCCGCTCACGACGCGGCCATCGGCCAGGCGCAGCGTCGTCGTGCGGAAGGCGACGTCGACGTTGCGGTTGGGATCGAGGACGTCTTCGATAATCCGCTCGAGGCCGCGGCCGCCGATCCCGTCAAGCTGCGGCCCGACGACGGCCCCCTGACCGGCGATCTGATGACAGGCGGCGCAGTGCTTGGTGAATACGGCTTGGCCCCGCTCGAGGCTGGGCTTGGCCTGCGTGAACGCGGCCCGCCGCTCGGCGATGAGCCGCTCCAGCGTCTCGCTCACCGCCGGAAGCCTGGCAGTAGCGGCGGCGACGCGCTTGGTGAGCTTCTCGCTCTTCAGCGTGCCGAGTTTGCTCGTCACGTTCGCCGCCAGGAGCAAGCGGGGTGAAGCCTGGCCCGCTTCGACGAGCGCCAGGAGCGTTTCGGCTCCGACGGCGTCGCTGGCCAGCGTTTCGGCGACCTGCGTCTGCAGCCGGGAGGGGGCCCGCTGCATCACTTCGCGGAGATTCGTGAGATACGCCTCGTCGGCATCGG
>JALORD010000029.1 GCA_025459145.1 Pirellulaceae bacterium
TGGGAATCTTGGAGGCGACTCGGAGCGGAAAGCAAATGAGAATGGCGCCGATGGTACCGCCAATGACCATCAGCACCGACGCGGTATCCCAGAAGGACGCGAAATTGCCGCCCCCCATGACGACCGAGACGGCCATCATTCCGAAGGCGAGCAAGAGGCCGATAATCGTAGCAATATCCATCGTCGTGGGGGCGTCGCCGTGCGGAGTTCGAGGAAAAGCGGGGCAAGGAGTCTGTATCAGGGGAAACGCGATACCGACCGTGCCGGGTCGCGTTAACCGGCTCTCCGCGGCTGGGGAAACAGGTACTTCGACTGCTGGTATTCGATCGCCCGCCGCATCACTTCGTCGAGCGGTTCAGTGACGACGAGCCGATCGCCGGTCGTCAGGGTGACATAGGTGTCGGGCCGCGACTCGATGTACCGGATCAGCTCGGCATTGAGGACAAAAGCCTCGCCATCGAGTCGAGTAAGTTTGATCATCAGTCGCTTCCCTGTCGGTTGGTGCCCTCACGCGGCGATACGCTTAGCGTCGTTCCACTAGCGGCGCAGGTTGAGCAGTTCATCGAACAATTGCTGGGCCGTCGAGATCACCCGGGCGTTACTGCGGTACTGCGTGGTGGCCAGGACCAGGTCGATGAGATTCCGCCCGATGTCGGTGTTCGACAGCTCAACCGCGCCCGCGATCATCGACCCCATTCCTTCAGAGTTGGGATCGCCTTCGATCGGCAGGCCGGAGTTCACCCCCTGGCTGAACATATTCTGGCCACGCTGTACGAGACCGGTAGGGTTGGCGAATCGGGCCAGGCGAATCTGCCCCAGGTCGCGGGTGACTCCACTCGTAAACACCCCGCGAATCACACCGTCTTCGCCGATGATGTAACTGCTGAGCGTTCCGGGAGGCGAGCCGTCCTGGCGGGCGGCGGCCAGCGAACTGTTCTCCGTCGCCAGGCCCGATACCTCGGAAAAGTCCAGCTCGAACTCGAGCGGGTCGGACGAGGGGAGATTCCGCCGTTCGATCGAAACCCGGTTGTTGGTTACCGAGATCAAATTGCCTTCGCCATCGAATGTGACGAGACCGGTGCCGACGGAGATGTTCGAACCATTGAGCGGGCTGTTGTCGCCTGAATCGGCATACCAGCGGTAGGTCGTCGAACTGTCGGTCAATTGCTCCAGGACGGCTGTGATCCGCACGCTGACTGGAATCCCCAGCGTGTCATAGGCGATAAAGTCTGAGACGGCGCTTTCGCCGACCGCCTCCTGAATCGTCCCGAAGCCCAAGTTGGGGGTGAGCACTTCGCCGGTGGGCGTCGTCAGCCGGAAGCTGGAGAGCCCGATGTCGACAGCCGCATCGACGCCGTTGTTGGAAACGACGCGAATCTGACCATCCTGCACGACGAGCCCGGGGGCCAGCGAGCCGGTTTCGCCCAGAATATTGTTTAGCGAACTAGGAATCGGGTTTTGCGGATCGGCAATCGACGTTTGGATGCCCATCGCCTGCTGCATGAACTCCATCAGGTCCTGAACGGTACTGGTGCTGGTAATGGCGAACTCTTGAGTGGCGAGCGTGCGGCCGCCTTTACGCGGCGTAAACTCGAGCGTTCCTTCTTGAAAGATCGGCGTGAAGTCGAGCCCATCGCGGCGGATGACGTTGACCAGCAGCGTGTTGCTATCGAGATCGGGACCGTCCAAATCAAGCTGTTGGTTGCCCGGGACATCGAGATCGGCGATCTGCGCGTCCGTGGCGCTGTCGGTGAAGTCGTCGCCCGGAGCAACCTCGCCCACCAGGTAGAACGAGTTGGCGTCGTTCGCCAGATTCCGATAGATGCGGACCGTGTCGTACGCCGGGAAGCTGTCGCCCGGACCGGGGACCGGGGGCGTAGGAAGGTCCGTCAGGTGGATTCGCCCGTTGACGACATTCTGCGGCCCCAGGACGAGCGACGGTCGACTCTCCTCTTCGCCCGCCCGATAGTAGGTGACCAGATAGCTGTAGTTGCCGTCGAGCGCGGTATTGTCGAGCGGCGTGGCCGAGAGGGCCACGCTATTGTCGTCGACATAGTTGCCGCCCGCCGCAGCGCTATCAAGCAGAAAGAAGTCGGAGCCGCCGGCTGCCGTCCGGTAGATGTTGACGGTCGAGTACTCTCCGCCGGCCGCAGGCAAGCCGGTCAGGTCGATCGCGTTGTTGGCAGCGGCGTCCCCTGCCGGGACGGTGACGACGATCTCGTTCGAGGCGAGTGTCTCGCCGCCGCTCGCATCCGCGAATGTGAAGCGATAGCGATAGGTCACCCCTTCCGGGTGCGTGCCGCCGCCGTCGGTATGTCCCACCGTGGTTCCCGCGGAACTGGGGATCGGAGAGACGGTCGTCGAACTGCCGGAGACGTCCGGCCGAGCGACGATCGAATCGCCGAGGACGGCGCTCTCAACGACTTGGGCGGATGTGGCCACATCGCCACCGGGCGAGAGAACTCCCTGCAAGTAGACATTTTCGGTGGCCTGGGCCACGGCCGCCGTGCCGAGCGGAATCGTGAGCGGCACCAGCGTCGTTCGCTGCAGGGCGAACTGATCGTCGACCCCGTAACCCAGGACCCGCTGGCCCGTGACCGACACCAATTCGTTGTCGGCGTTGGTCTTGAAGATGCCGTTGCGGGTATACAGCCGCTCTCCCTCAGCGCTTTCGACCATAAAGAACCCGTCCCCCTGGATGGCCAGGTCGGAAGGGTTCGAGCTGATTTCGATCGTCCCCTGCGTGAAGTTGGGGGTGATCTCGGCAGTTCGGACGCCCAGGCCGACTTGCCGGGGGTTGGTGCCGCCGCTCCCTTCGGTCGGGGCCGAACCAAGACTCTGCGTCTGCAGAAACTGGTTGGCGAAGACCGCCTGCGACTCCTTGAAGCCGACCGTTTGCGAATTCGCGAGATTGTTGCCAGCGACGTCGATCTGTGTCTCCGCCGCCGACATGCCGGTCAGCGCGGTGGTAAGTGCGGATGCCAGGCCCATTGCGGTATCCTCCGTGAAGAGGCGAGTGTGATAGGGAAGGGAAGTTCTGGATCAAACGGAAGCCGTCCCGGGCGGCGGAGAACACCCTGGTCAGCTCTCAAACTCTGCGTAATTAGGGGTGAATTTCGCGGACGTTTTTCAGATCGATCTTGCTGTCGCCGATGTGGACGCGGAACGTGCGCTTGGCCGGGTTATCGGGATCGACTTCGACCGAGACTCGCTCGACCTTGCCGGTGACGTTTTCGTTCCGGTCGTTGAGCGCGTTGACCTCTTTGCCGATCAGGCTGCTGGCGGTGGAGAGGCTCTGGCCCGTAACGACCGTGTCGAGCGTGTCGGTCAATTTGCTGGTGGCACTCAGGTTGCGAATCTGGCCGATCTGCTCGACGAGCTGGGCGTTGTCCATTGGATTGAGCGGATCCTGGTTGGTGAGTTCTGTGATCATCAGTTTCAGGAACTCATCGACGTTGAGATCTTCCAGGCTCTTCGGCTTGTTGGCCGTATCGGTGGGCGTGGCACCGGGAAACGTGGTATTGATGCGCGACATGGGAGGACCTATTGCGGGAGCTGTTCGGGAGGAGGGTTGGTTGTTGATCGATTGCTTGGAAACTAGACCACGATGTTGAGCCGCCGCGCGTCGAGATCCGAGGCCATGACGGCCCGCGGCGCCACCCCTTCCGCCACTTAAGGCCGAGCGCGGATCCGCTCGTGGATTGTGTTCGGGGGAGCAACGTCCGGTTCGCGCTGCTGGCGCGAGTGATCGGGCGTCCCGCCGGGCGAGTGCTGCATCAGATCGACGTCGAATCGCTCGATCCGCACGCCTTGCTCGGCGAGCCGCTCGCGGAGGGCCGGTAGATTCTCGATTAAGACCGTGCGTGCCGCCGGAGTCTCAGCTTCGACCCGCGCGGTGAGGACCCCTTCTTGCACGCGGACCTCCAGTCGGAGCGAGCCGAGCTCCGCGGGGCTGAGCCGCAGGCGAAGCTCACCCCCGCCGTCCTGTGCCAGGACAAAAGCCCGCGCAACCCGCGTGAGGATTCGCTGCGCATCGATCGGTGGGCCGCTGACTTCGCGCGAGCCGCGCGGCGAACTGGCCGATAGAATCTCCGGCGGTAATCGCCAGTGGGCAGGGGACGACGGGTTCACTGCGCTGGTGGGCGACGCCGCGGGGCTTGCGGGCCCCGGATCGCCTGCTCCCGCCTGCGGGGAACTCTCCGCGGCAAGCTGCTCGGTCGCTGGAGCCGCTGCCTCGGCGATAGTGGTCGCGGCAGGAGGCTCAAGAATCGATCCCGCCGTGGAGCGAACCGGCTGGCCGGCGTCTTCCTGAGCCGGCTGCACATTCCCCTGTCGGCGCCGCGACTGACGATCTTCCGCGGGCGAACGGTCGTTGGCACTTGCTGGGAGCATGGCTTCTGCAGCGATTGCCCCGTCATGTCCGCTTTCGGGCGTCTTGGTCTCGGGGACGGGATCGTCGACAGACTTGGCTGTCGCCAGTTCCTGTCCTGCGGCTGCAGCCAGGACCTCCTCCGCGGATTGGGAGGTCGGTGAGGCGCTGGCCATATCGGCGTCGGCTGGCGCAACCGGAGTCCCGACGATGCGCGGAACGTCGCGGACACCGGTCTCTACCGCGGCTGCCGCCGGATTGGCGGTCGCGATTGGCTGGCCCGGCTCTTCGTCCGACACCATTTCCTCGCCAGCACCTGGGATTTCGCCGGCCTCAATCGTTTCGACCGGCGCTTCGAGCGACAAATTGACCTGCGGCACAACCAGCACCGCATTGGCCGCCTGAACCACGTTCGTTCCGTCTTTCTCCCGGTCATCGCCCGCATCTTCCGTCGACTCTGCCGAAGCTCCTTGCGATTCGGCAGGGCGGTGCGCGCCGCTCTCATCTTCCCGCTTAAGCTCTTCGCTTGGCGATGTTGCAGGGGACGGGCTCGTTTCCGACGGCTGCTGCTCGGAGCGCGCGGTCGAGGAGTGGTGGCTAGCGCGCGTTGAGGCGGAAGGTGGGGGGCCGCTGGCGCTTGGCTCGGCCAGCAAGCGGTCGAATCCCGCGGCCTGCGCACCCTCTCCTACGACGCCGCCCTGAGACGGGGCCAGCAGGTCGATGATCGACGTGCGAGGCAGGGCATCATGGGGCGCGATATTCATGACCTCACCGCTGGATTGGTTGCTGCTGAAGTTGATTGCGGGTGTCGCGCAATAGATCGCTATCCGGCGTTCCCAGCCGGATCTGCCGCAGGATTTCCGCCAGCCGCTCTTGCTCGTCTTCGAGCTTGAACTCGCCGATGATCTTGCGCTGCTTGTCGGCGGGCATCGTTTTGAGGATCGTCACCACGTCTCGAAGCGGATCGTCCTCAGGTCGCGTTGGCGAGGCTTCCAGCATCCGCATGATCTGGTCCTTGGCCTGTTTGGGGTTCATCGACTCCATCGTCCGCTGGAGCTGCAGGAGCGATTCTTCCGTCGCTTTGGTTTCAAGCGTGGCCAACCGCTGATCGAAAGACAGTTTCCAGCGATCGAGCCACTCCCGTTCCGTCCGAATTTGCGTTTCCAGATTGCGCAGTTCGCCGAGCGTTTTGTCGATCGACGTTTCCCGCAGTTCCAGGTCGAGGCTGGCCGCCAGGCGCTGTTCGGCAATTTGCTCGTAGGAGGGCTGCTCGTCGTCGACCGGATCGGGCTGGGGCTCGACCACCGCGGCCGGCTGGATACCGTGCAATGCGGCCAACATGGCGAGCCAGCGTTCGTCTTGGAACACGCCTTTCCACCAGAGCATCCCGCCGATGACCGTCAGGGACAGGACCGTCCCCACGCAGAGCGCCAGGAAGAGCGAAGCGAGCCACTCGAGGGCGACCTTCATGGCAGCACCTCCCGCCGGTGGTAGCCGAGCGTCCCACGCTCATCGAGGAGTTTCTGCTCGCGACGTTCGTCGGCCAGACGCTGGGCCGCGGCTTGCTTCTCGCGCAGCTTCTCCAGCATGCGTACTTCACGATCCGCTTCGACGAGCGCCGCGCGGCGGCGGGCGACTTCGTTGACCACCTGGGCGAGTTGCTCGGCAAGCTGGCTGCCGCGGGCCTTCAGGAGTAGTCCGTAACGCTGGTTTTGAATTAAGGCGTCCAGGTCGACCTCTCCCGGACTGGCTAGCGCGCGGGACCGGACGAGCAAGTCACTGGCTTCCCGCGCGAGTGCCTCTTGCTGCTGATTGAGCATTCCCTCGGCCCGCAGGGCCTTGGCCAACTCCGCGCGGCGCTCGTCGCGGGCTTCGAGCCGCAAGCGAAGGAGCGTCGACAGGCGGAAGGGGGTGGTCATGGGTTGGGAATCGACCGCGGCGAGAGTGTGGGTGGGTTAGTGTGAGTGTGTGAAAGTGCCGGAGTGTGGCGGGAATTAGTTGCGGGCGGCGACGAGTTTGGGCGACGCTGCCGCGGGCTTGGTCGAGATCGGGGCTGTCGGGGCCGGCCGACGGGCCGCCTGACATTTCGCGGCCAGGGCCAGGAGCTGCGTGCGCGCCGTCTCGACCGATGAACCATCGGCCACGGCTTGTTTCAGGTACCGGAGGATTTCCTCCCGCATGGCAATCGCCCCGTCGACTGTCGGGCTCGCGCCGCTGCGATAAGCGCCGATCGAAATCAAGTCTTCGTGGTCGCGATATGCCGCGAGCAATTCGCGAATCGTTTGGGCGGCGGCGGCCTGATCGGGATCGACCAGATCGGTAAACAGGCGGCTGATGCTCTCGAGCACGTCGATGGCAGGGTAATGAGCCTGCGAGGCCAGTTTGCGCGAGAGGACGACGTGCCCATCGAGCAGGCCGCGGACGGTATCGCTCACCGGCTCATTCGTATCGTCCCCTTCGACGAGCACTGAGTAGAAGGCCGTGATGCTGCCGCGGCGGGCCCGTCCGGCTCGCTCGACCAGTTTGGGCAAGAGGGCGAAAACGCTGGGGGGATAGCCGCGGGTCGTCGGAGGCTCGCCAGCGGCGAGACCAATCTCGCGCTGCGCCATCGCAAAGCGGGTGACGGAATCCATGATCAAAAGGACATTCTTCCCCTGATCGCGAAAGTACTCGGCGGCGGTCGTCGCGGCGAGTGCTGCCTGCGTCCTCACCAGTGCCGGCTGATCGCTGGTCGCGACTACCACCACGCTGCGCGCCAAACCCGCCGGTCCCAAGTCCCGTTCGAGAAAATCGTTTACTTCCCGGCCCCGTTCGCCGATCAGCGCGATCACACTCACGTCGGCCGACGTATAGCGGGCCATCATGCCCAGCGTCACGCTTTTGCCTACCCCCGACCCGGCGAAGATGCCGATCCGTTGCCCCAGGCCGCAGGTCAAGAGTCCATCGATCGCCCGCACGCCGGTCGACAGCGGTGTGTCGATCCGCGGCCGCTCGATGGCTGGGGGAGGCGTCTCGGTGAGCGAACGGCGCTGGGGCAGGTACGCGGCGGGAAGTCCATCGAGAAACCGACCGCGAGCGTCGATCACGCGGCCTAAGAGCGCCGGTCCCACGCGGATCGTGCGGGCCGTTCTTACCAGCCGGACGCGATTCCCGTGCCGGACGCCCGTCATGTCGCCTAGCGGATAGACGAGCGTCGCGCGGTCGCGAAAGCCAATCACTTCGGCTTCGACCGGTGCTCCCGTTTGCCGCTCAATTTCTACGACCGCGCCTACGGGAGCGGGGAAGCCTGCCACCGAAGCCGCCAACCCTTCCGTACGCACGATCTCTCCCTCCAGGCCAACGGGGAGAATGGCAGCGAGTTGGGAAGTGTAGGAGGACATGGGGAGGAGGTTGGGGGTGGAGGTCGGAGGTCAGAAGTCAGAGGTCAGAGGTCGGAGGGGATCTTCGGAACTGCCGGCTTTCCGCTTTCGGCTTTCGGCTTTCCGCGTTGTGTTCAGTCCATCAGTTCCTGCGTAATTCGCTCGAGTTGGGTTTGTAGGGCGGCGTCGATATTTCCCTGCGAGGTTTCGATCCGGCAGCCGCCAGGTGTGAGTGTGGCGTCGGCCACGATTTCCACGGCCGCCAGTCCCGAGAATCGTTTGGCGAGCGACTCGGCCTGTGATCCCAGCGTTTCGCGATCTTGCGGATGCAGACGAATGGTGAGTTGCTGGCTGCCGGCGGCCATCTGCAGCGTTTCACGCAGCAGATGGAGTGTGATCTCAGGATGCGCCGAAACTTCACGGCGAATGATCCGCTCGGCGATCGCTACCGCGAGGCGGATGGCCTGCTCTTCCCACTGCTTTTGCCAGGCCTCACGCGAGCGGCCGATCTCGGCAGCGGCGTGGCCGAGCGCCTGCAGCACCGACTGCAACTGCTCTTCCGCTCGGCTGCGCAGCGATGCTTCGACCGCTTTGAGCGCGGCCTGCTTTCCCTCGTCAGCCGCTTGCTTCTTCAGCCGCGCCGCCTCGTTGCGGGCGTCGGCGATGATCTTCGCGGCTTCACCGCGGACGCGCGCGAGGTACGCGTCTTGCATGTCGTCAAATTGATACGTGGCGGCTGTCCCACTTTGGAGCGTGGGGGATGTCTTGCCGACTTTGATAATTCCTGCCATGGCGCAGCTCCTTTTACGCGGCTGCGGCAAAGTGCCGCGTACGAGGGAGTACGATCGAGCCGTCCGCAGCCAGACAGCGGGCCACTCGCAATAGTTGCTCCTGGGCCTGGCGGATGTCGGACAGCCGCAGCGCTCCGGGATGGCTCAGCCTGGTACGGAGGACCGCCGCTTCGCGCGCGGGAAGCGGCCGCAAGATGCGGGTTAACAATCCTTCGTCCGCGCCGGTCAACGCCAAGAGCACGACCTGCGGATCGGCAGCAGCAAAGACCTGCCGCAGCGAACCATCGTCGAGGCGCTGCAGATCCTCAAACTCGATGTGGGGAATGTCGCGGCGGCGGTCGGCCAGTGGAGTTGAGTGCGACTCGTCCCGCAGCGCTGACTGCGCAACGGTCTCCTCGATTCGGTAGCGGTGCGACTCGACCTGGTACGGCTCGCTGGTCTCACGGACGAGGCCTCGCTGCAGCTGAGCCGCCAGCCGCTCGTCGCGGGCCGCGAGCGCTTGCAGGAATTTGCCACGCCGCGGCTCGTCCATTTGCTCCAGGAGCGCCTCGACCGCCGCGATCGAAGGCCGACGACGCGCAAGCGCCGCCAGCTGCGTTTCCAGGTGGAGGGCGATGTCCGAGAGGGCCTCCGGAGCCGGTTCGCCGAGCCAGGCCAGTTGTGCAAGGGCTTCGGTGGCCAGCGACGAGGGGAGCCGTTCGAGAATCTGGGCCGCTCGCGCAGGATCGAGCCGGGCCACGACAACGGCAATCGTGGTGGGCTGTTCGCTCGCGAGCACCTGCGCCAAATCGTCGGCCGCGGCGGTTTGCAACAGTCGAAGCAACGCGTCGGCGGGCCCGCTCGCCTCCGAACGGCGCTCCTGTACGTTGGCGGCTGGTACTGACGAGTCAGCCGCGTGGACTTGCGGAGACAAGTCGAGCAGGACATCGTCCTCTGGCCGCGCCTTACTCGCGACAGACGCTGCATTCCCCGCGAAAAAGTCGTTCAGCACGCGCTGTTGTTCTTCGGCGGTGATGTCGTCGAGCAGCATCAGGGCATATCGCACCTTGCCTGACATGTCGGCGCCCATCTGTTCGAGCAGCAAGTCGGCGGCCCGCTCGTCGAGTGCCGAGACCAGCACAGCCGCTTTGCGAATGGAGGGGGAAATGTTGGACATAGGTCAGTCGAGGTGGAGGTAAACAAAGCCGGGGGAGCCGACGAGGTTGTCAGGCCGCATCGCCGATCCACATCCGCAGGACGTTGGCGGCGGCGTCCGGATTTTCCTTCACGAGTTCGTGCAGTTCCCGCTTCAGGTCGGGCCCGGAGGCATCGAATCGCTTCCGCAAAACCTGCACGGGCTCCTCGGCGTCCTCATCGTCGGACGCGGCGGCCAGCCGCGGTCCGGCCTCGCCAGCCGCCGCCAGCGGTGCCGGTGCGGGACTCCCGGCGCTGGAGCGGAGCATGCTGCGGAGCAACAGCAGGCTGAAGAGCCCCATCGCGATCGTGCCGAGCGTGCGCCAGTTATCCGCCAGCCACAGCGTGACTTGACTGGCCAGCGCTGGCTCGGCCGCGGGCTGACTCGGCAGATCCGTATAGGTCGAGACGGTAATGTGAGGATAGGGATCGGTTCCCTCGACAAACGGTGGAAGCAGGTTGCGGACCGACTCCTTCACCTTGGCGATTGTTTCGGTTTCGATCTTGGCTAAGTCGGCGGCGGGAGGCGCTGCGGCGCCGCCGGCCGGGGACGGATTCTTTTCGCGCCAGACCTTCACGAAGTAACTCGATGGAATATCGACGGCAGCCGTCACCTTCTTGGGAGCGAGCGGGACGAGCTGAGAAATGCTCGTTTCGTGGCCAGGGAGATTCCGGACGTCGCTGCGCGACTCGCTGGTTGTCGATTCGTTGGTGGGGGAGGCCTGGGCACTGACGGCGACGGCTTGATTGCCAACTCCGTTGGGAACTGCTCCCGGTCGGCCAGCCTGGTTGGGTACTTGGGTGGCCGACTCCCGCGACGATTCTTTGCTGCTGAGGGTGATCGGCTTCGGGTCGAGCTTGACCATCTGGCTGGTGTGCTGCATCTGCGGATCCATCTCGACATTGACCCCCACGATGACGCCGGGAATCATCGCGAGTTGCTCCGCAATCTTGCGCTGCCAATTGCGCTCGTACTGCAGCTTGTAATTGGCATAGAGGTTTTCCCCTTCGGCCATGCCGCCCGGGCCGATCGAGCCCCCGAAGGTCTGGTGGCTCGTCATGTCGGTAATCGTAATGCTCTGGCGATCGAGGCCGGCGTAGGCCGAGGCGACCACGTTGCGGATCGCTTTCACTTGTTCCTCTTCGAGCGTGCTTCCCGAAGTCCAGACCGCGACCATGGCCGTCTTTTGCTTGGTCCGTCCCAGACCGCCGCGGGCCTCTTCGTCGTACTGCACGGTGGCCGTTTCGACCCCGCGCATCCGCGAGATGATGAGCGCCAATTCCTTCATCTTGGCGGTCGTCTGCTTCAGTTCGAGCAGCTTGTTCGAGGCGAACGGGTTGTCGCTGGCAATTGCGTCGTCCATGTACTTGAAGAAGTCGGCGGGCAAGGCGCCGTGCTGGGCCATCGCGGCGAGGTACGCGCTCTTCTGGCCGCGGGGAATCCGGATGCGGTTGCCGACAAACGTGCTGCCACCCAGGCTTTCCGCGGCGAAGGCCGTTTCGATCTGACTGATTTCGCTGGCCGAGAAGGGACGTCCGCCGAGCAAGAACTCGTCGCCGCTGCTGACCTGGAATTGAAACAGGTACACGAGACTGACAACGATCACGGCCAGGAGCAATCCGGACGCGATCCTCGAGCCGGTCGACATCGAGCGGAACAGGTCCGCGGCTTGAGCGTAGGCTTTGTTGACGAAATCCATTTCGAGGCTCACCGAGGAGAGCGTCCTGCCCTCCGACCAGTTTCAAGGGAAATCGCTAGATGCGGATATTGTTTACTTCCTGCCAGGCCTGCACCAACTTATTGCGAATCTGCAGCATCAGCTTGAACGACATGTCGGCCTTCTGCAGGGTGGTAAGCACTTCGGCCGGATTGACGTCGCCGCCGGTGACCAATTGCTCGACCGCGTGATCCGCCTGCTGTTGCATCGAATTCACCTGATCGAGCGCTTCGAGCAGGATGTTTTTGAAGGCCGCTCCTTCCCCCTGCGCGGGCATCGCCGCTGGCAACGTACTGCCGCTTGGCAGAGCGAGGGGTACCGTCAGATTCTGAATCGGGGTCATCGGCTAGTCCTCTAACCCAGGATGCGGAGGGATTGCTGGGCCATGTTCTTGCTGATTTCCATGGCCCCCAGATTCGCTTCGTAGGCGCGGGCAGCCACCAGAGCGTCGACCATTTCGGCGGTCATGTTGATGTTGGGGTAGGCAACATAGCCCTTTTTGGGACCTTCCTGGATCGCCAGGGGATGCCCGGGCTCCCAGCGATAGTTCGGCTCGACTTGTTCGGTATCGACCCGGGCTACGCGTACGCCTACCGCACCGTCCTTTGTTCCCACCGCGTCGTCGGTCTCGAAGATGACGAACTTCCCTTCGTAAGGCGCCAGCTCACCGTTAGGGAGACGCGTTTGCGACTGCAGATTCGCGAGGTTGCTCGACACAACGTCCATCCGCGTGCGTTGGGCAACCAGGGCGCTTGTGCTGATGTCGATGGCGGGAATCATGGGTTTGCCTCGGGGAGCCGAGAAGTGAAACCGAGTCAGCCTATGGTGGCGGCCGCTTACACGCGTTCGCTAATCGCGGATTCAAGCAGTCGAAACTGGTCGGTCATTACTGTCAGGGCAAAGTTGTGGAGCAGTTGGTTCTTGGAAATCTCGGCGACTTGTTTTTCCAGGTCGATGTTCGTGTCGTCGTGGTACAGAATGTTTTCGAGCGAGGCGCTGACCTGGCGAATCGGATCGCTCGGCTCATCCGAGCCCCGGGCCAAACCCGCGGAACTCAATCCGGGTGAACTCAGCCCCGGTGAGCTGAGCCCCGGCGATAGCGATTCGCGTCGACTCAAACGCAGGCTCCGGGACTCGCTGATCGCCGCTTTCAATTGCTCCTGAAAGGCGGCAGGAGACAAGTCGCGAGTGCGATACCCGGGGGTATTCACATTCGCGATGTTGCCTGCCAGCACGCCCTGCCGGGCCTGCGTGAAGTTGAGCACTTCCCCCAGGACCGGAATACTCGTGGAAGCAAACAACTCGGACAACATCAGTTGACCCCTCCCTTTCCAAAGCAATCGTCATGCCGCGTGCTGGTACTAGCCAGCAGCAGCGTGCTGCTACGCGGGTTCCGTGCGGCGCAATTCGGGCGTTGCCAGGCAATTAGGGGGTTTGGGCCGAAAAGGGAAACTAGCTTCCGGCTGTCCCACGTCAGACGGCAAAATTTGCCGCTGCCCGCAGAAACTGCCGATCGCAGTCCGCAAAATGTGCCGCCCGGCTGGTGCACTCGCAGCATGGTAAAGCTCCTGCCTAAACCTTCCCGAAGTTTCGCGCTCGGGGTGCATAGCCGTATTGCCGCAGCTTGTTCGAGAGCGTCCGAATGCCGATCCCCAGCGCCTGGGCGGCCTTGGCTCGATGTCCGTCGAACTGGTCGAGCGTGGCCTCAATCAGCCTGCGTTCCATGTCTTCCAGCCGCATGCCCGGGCTGACGGGCCCCGAAGCCACGGCCGCCTCGCGCCCAACTTGCGTCGGCTCCAGCAGCCACATCCGAAGTTCGTCGACTGCGAGCTCACGGCCCTGTCCCAGCACGCTGATCCGGGTCGCGACATTTTCGAGTTCCCGGACGTTGCCGGGCCAATGGTAGTTCGTGAGTAGCTCGAGCGTGGCCGGGGACACTTCGTAACTCGGTCGCCCCAGTCGCTGAGCTGCTGCCTGCAAAAAGTGTTCGAGGAGCAGCGGCACATCCCCCAAACGTTGGCGAAGCGGCGGGACTTCGATTGGCAGTACGTTCAACCGATAGAATAAATCTTGCCGAAATCGGCCGGCCTGGACCTCGGTCCGCAGATCGCGGTTGGTCGTCGCCACGATTCGCACATCGGCCTGCCGCGACTGGCTCGAACCGACACGTTCGTACGTCCGCTCTTGCAGAACCCGGAGGAGCTTGGCCTGCAGCCCGAAGTCGATCTCGGTGATTTCATCGAGCAGCAGCGTTCCTCCTTCGGCTAGTTCAAAACGTCCCACACGTGGCGCATCGGCGCTCGTAAAGGCGCCCCGTTCGTGGCCAAAGAGTTCGCTTTCCATGAGTTGCGGGGAGAGGGCCGGGCAATTGAGTCCCACGAGCGCCCGCGGAGACCGCCGACTGGCCGTGTGCAGACACTTCGCGACGAGTTCCTTGCCGGTCCCACTTTCGCCCGAGATCAAGACTGTCTCGTCGGTTGGGGCTGCCTGGGCGATTGCCAGCCGCAGGCGGTGCATCGCCGGGCTCTGGCCGACCATCAGCGCTGCCCAGTCCGCGGCGAGCTCGCCCATCGTCGAGCGGCGGCCTACCTTTTCGCCGTGGCGCATCGCCCGCAGGACGATTTCCTCGATCTGCTCGACATCGAACGGCTTTTCGATGTAGTCGAATGCTCCGTAGCGCATCGCCTCGACGGCCGAACCGACGGAGGCGAAGGCCGTTACCATCACCACTTGCGCCTCGCAGCGGCGCTCGGCCAACGCCCGAATGAAAGCCAGACCGTCCATCCCCGGCATCTGCAGGTCGGTAAGGATCACGTCGAGCGACGGTAACCGCGAAATCTGCTGGAGTGCTTCGACCGCACTTGCGAGCGCCACCACTTCATGCCCGGCGGCGGTCAGCGCCTCGGCCATCGACTGTCGTGCGCGAGGATTGTCGTCGACGATCAGAATTCGCCCCTCGCGTACGGGAAGCGAGTGCGCGGCAGTCGCTCCCAGGCGGCCACCGGCTGGCGCGCTGCCGGAACGAGACTCGGCCCGCGCGGTCCATCGCGGGGCCGCCGTACGTGATTGCGTGCCCATGGTATTCATGCAGCTTTCTCCAGCTGGCGAGAGAATTGCGGAATCGAGAGGGTGAAGGCAGCCCCACCCGTCGGGCAGTTGGTGATCTCGAGCGCTCCCCCGTGGGCCTCGACGATCCGTTCGACAATGGCGAGCCCCAGGCCGGTGCCGCTCCCTTTCGTCGTAAAGAAAGGTTCGCACAGCCGCTCGAGGTTTTCGTCAGGAATTCCCTCGCCACTGTCAGCCACTTCGATGGCCAGCGAGCCCGGCAAGGGGATGGCCGTCAGCACAAGCTCGCCGCCGTCGGGCATGGCGTCGAGAGCGTTCAAGACGAGATTGAGCAGCGCCCGCCGGACCATTTCGCGATCGGCGTCGAGGCTAATCTCTTCCGGGCAATCGACTTCGGCCCAGATTCCCTGGGCGGCGAGTTGCGGAGCCAGCGATTGGCAGACTTCGTCGAGCAGCTCGCCGAGCGGGAAATGGCTCCGATCGGGCTGCCGATCGCTCGAAAAGTGGAGCAAGTCGCCGACTGTCGCTTCGAGCGCCGTAAAGCCCGACGCCACCTTGTCGAGGACATCCACGCTCCCGCAATCGTCGCTGATTCGGCGGCGGAGGAGGCTTAAATACAGTTTGATCGGCACGAGGCCGTTGCGGACCTCGTGGGCCACGTGCGAAGCCATTTGCCCCAGATCGGCCAGACGATTTTTTCTCGCCAGTTCGCGATTCTTGGCATCGAGTTCATCGGAGAGCCGGCGGACTTCGCCCGAGAGCGCCGCATGCGTTCGCTCGAGTCGTCCGGTAGCCTCGTTCCAGGCGTTCAGAATAGCGCGCAAGTCGAGTTCGCCGGACGGCGATTCGACCGGAGTGGAGCTCGCGGCGGGAAATTTCAGGATACGCGGCTCGTCCATGGTTACCCTTCGCACACGAGGTGCACTGGAGTGGCCGACATGGTCGGAACAGAGTAGGCGGTGGCCGCATCGGCTGCGCCCGAGATTTCGACGAGTTGCTCGGCCGCCTGATCGCGGCGGCGAAGCATGACGGCCTCCGCCTGACGCTCGAGTTCCATCGTGGCCGCCAATAGCTCGTCGCATTGGTGAGCGTGCGCCTGGCAGCGAATTCGATCGCCAGGAGTGCGCCACACGCGTGCTTCCGGGTCTTCGGCGCGAAACGGATCGAGTTGGCGTTCGATGGCGTGCAATTGCGCGAGCACCGTCTGCTTGGCGGACAGCAGCTTGATCAGTTCGCCCGTATCGCCGGCTGATGCGAGCGCGAGCTGCTTGCGCGCCAGTCCCGCCAGGAGCTCGATGATTTTGAGCTTCACGCGGATCAGTTCGGCCAGGCGGAACGTGCCCGCCTCGCTCGTAGGGGAACTCATGGTCACAGGGTCCTCAACCAGTTCAGGAATTCGTTCCAATCTTCGCGATCGAGCCGGGTCGTCCGCAGGTAATCGGCATCGGGCCGCAGCCGCTGCAGCACGACGCGGGCCTGTTCGATCGTGCCGCGGGCCTCGCCAGGGCGTTTTAAACGGCGGTAGCAGGCGGCGATTTGCACATATGCCTCGAGCGACTCTGGCTCGTGCTGATAACGATTGGTGGCGGCCGAGTAGGAAGCGATGGCTTCCTCGTACCGGCCCAAGTCGAACAGCGCATCGGCCCGGCCGAAGTAGCAATTGCGGAGCATCGCCTGCTCGGCCGGCGACTGGTGCGCGGAACGTTTCTCGTCGCTCAGTTCGGTCAGAAGCTGTTGATACTCCGCCAGCGCGGCCTCAAGCTCCTGTTGAATCTGTCGATTGAGCGCGAGCCGGCTGGTTTCGATGTTCGTGACCCCCAGCTTCTTTCGCGGCCAGAGGGCCGAGTGCCGGTAGCTTTCGGCGATCCAGTAGCGGGCGGCCATCACTTGGGGCGCGGTCGGATAGCGCTGGACGGCTTCGGACAGTACGCGGATCGCCTCTTGAAACGTCAGGTAGCTTTGTTCGAGCTTGGCCAAGGCATCTTTGGACTGTTCGGAATCTCCGTCGTCGATCCCGGTCTTCCGGCTGAGAGCCTCTTCTTCGGTCGCGCGGCGGACGAGGAGCATTCCCAGGGCATAGATCGAGTCGCGCCAATCGATCGCCTGCGGGGTGAGCGCGTGTTTGTAGAGATTGTCGAGCAGCAGCCCTTCGGCCTTCGCGAGGTCGCCCCGTTCTTTCCAAGCATTGCTTTCCAGCAATCGAGCTCGATAGCTCGCCGGGTGGGTCGGAAAGTCATCCTGGCACTGTTTGAGCGTAGCGAGGGCCTGGTCGATGTCGCCCAGCGTCAGTTCTGCCTGGCCTCGTCCGAGCAGTGCTTCCGGTTGGCCCTGGACGGGATGTTGTCGCAGGAAATCGTCGTACAGCCGAATCGCCTGCCGATAACCCTGCCCCAAGCGGTAGTTCTCCGCGGCTGCGGCCAGGTCGGTCGTGTAGTGGCGAGTGGCGACACGAAGCGTCGCGAGTCGTTCTCCCAGAGCAGCGGCCTGCCGGTAGTGCCGACGCGCTTCGGCACGCGTGACTTCAGCCGCATCGTAGGGTTCTGGCTCCGCTTGCGCGAGCAATCGCCGAGCCCAGGCCTCCTCGGCGGCAATCTGTTGCGTAAGGGCCGAGGTTTCGGGCACGAGGGGCACCAGCTTTGCAGCCAGTTCCACCGCGCCGGCAAACTGTTGCTTCGCAATGAGTTCGATACACGCCCGTTCCAGCCGTGGCTGCAGTTGGTCGAGCGGCAACCAACGATTTTCGTACGACGCGGGCGAGGGCGCTTGGCGCAAGACGCTATCCAAGGCCGCGACAGCCGCGGCCACTCTTCCCTGGCGAAGGTCGAGCTCACCCAGGTACAGCGTCGCCGCCAGTCCATCGGGCCGCCCGAACCGCAGTTTGCTGAGCCGTTCGTAAGACTCGCGGGCGGCGGCCTCGTCGCCGAGCAACTCGGTGGCCCGCGCCGACAGCAACTCCGCCGGCGCCAGGAGCTCTCGGTCCACGCCGCGGCGGCTCTGCAGGCTTTCGAGCCGCTCGACAGCCGCTCGTAGCGGCTGTTCCGCTTCGGCGAGCGGCATTTGCTGCGATCGATTCCGGCTGGCCCGGTCGATAGCGATCTGCGCCTGCAGGATAACGACATTAGGTTCTTGCTGAGCAGCGGCAGGGAGTTCCGCAATCAGTTCGTCGGCGCGGGACCAGTTTCCCAGTTCGCGCTCGATTTGAGCGGCCAGCAGCCTGCCCGATTCCAGCTCTGCCGGGGATAGATCGGGCGTCTCCAGATATTGGCGGGCTTCGCTCGCCGCATCGACCAGGCGGGGAGGGTTCTGGCGCGCATAGCTGAGTGCCAGCAGGCGGCGGAGCGGCCCGGCGGAAGCGGGATGGGCTGCGATCGCCTCGCGCAAGAACGGCACGCTCGGAGCGTATCGTCCGCCGTGATGCAAGGCGCGGGCCAGTTCGATCAGCCCCTCCGGCTCGCGTCCCGGGGGGAATCCGTGCATGCGGGCCTGTTCCAGGTATCGCGAGGCGACGAGGTACAGCACCCGCCGCTGATCCGATTCAGGCAGTTCTTGCGCTTCGCGGGCGATGAGCATGCCGAGGATAAACATCGCTCCGCCCCGCTCGGCAAATGTTGCATCGGGGAGCGATTGTAGCCCGGCGGCCAGTTCGCGGGCCTCGTCGTCTTCGCCCGCATCGAGACGTGTCAGCGCTTTGGTGAGCAGGAAATTGCGGGGCGTCGGTTCTTCGGCGGCCCAGACTAAAGTCAGGGCCACCGCTCCGCCGATAACAGCGACCGACAGAAAGATCGCCAGTCCGCTGGCCACTTTCCAATTGCGAAGCGGAGCCGGAATCCAGCGCCCCATCCGCGCAGCAGCCGACGCCGGAGGCGGGGCAACGGCGGAAGCAGGCTTGGGAGCCATGGCCGGTCATCCTTGACAGTGTTCGGTGGTCATCCGTGACCAGCCAGGAAAGAGCGCGGCATATCCGCGGCTCGCGCGACGACGCTCCTTCTCCGCGCGAATTCCTGGCTCCGGGTATGTACTGCATTCCGGCCCGCGACGTCAATGCACATTCGCCGCTAGCAGCAATGCCGCAATCGCTGCAAAGGGGCCAGCACCGCAAGGCCGTTGGCTGCGGTGCCGTGTCAAGCGAGAGTCGCCTGCGAGCGAAGGAACTTGCTCCTCTGGTTGTCCTGGATTGTGCCGCGGGAATTCTGTGGGGAAACGGCGAGGCGCGCGCAAGGCGGCAATGGATATGCGAGTCGGAATTCCCCGACCGACCATCCCGCCGCACTTTGAGGGGACACGCCGGCATAGGGCGGCGGATGACGGAAGTCGTTGCCGGGCATCGACTTCCAAATGGCTGCCGGAAGTGCTCGCTGCGGCGAAAACTTGTTTAGGTTTTTACAATTTTTCATAAGCGCTTGTGCGGTCTATCTTTGTGGCAAAAATAACTCCGGCTGTGAGCGGAGGTTGTGGTATACTCGCAGTCCGGCGAAACATTCGGCGGCGTACGCTGCAACCGATGGGGCGGGCTTAGGGCGATGACGTGCATCGTCATCGTGATGCCAAGTCGACGCGGAACAGTCCAAGCATGGCTTCGACCTACGCGCGGCGATTACGTTGCTTCGGTCATGTAGCCGTGAGTGCAATGCGGGCGAAGGCCTGAGCCGATCGAAGTCATCGATCAGCCGCTGCGATCTTTCACAATCTGGTGGACATTTGGTGGCGCGTGTCTCGCGAGCGCTTTGAGGTGAACATCGTGTTAAATGATCCTCCCGTGCTCATCTAAACCCCGCGGCGTAAGCTGTTTCCCGAGAACGATTTGCGGCATCGCTTAACGCCGCTCGCACGTGCGTGTAGCTCCAAAGGCGTTCAGGCGCTCAGTGAGCCCGCGGGGGTGCGGGTGGGGCGATCTCTGGTTGAGGATTGAGCGGAGGAACGGCTCGGCGAATCTTCCTCGCGAAAGCTTCCCTTCCGAACAAAACCACCACTAAGTGGCATGTTCAGCGCAAGACCGGATTCAGCGGTGAGGTGAACGATTCGGTAAGTCAACTGATCACTGCGGCAATTCAAGTCCTTGAAACATGTTGCTGCAGAAGGCCTTGCGATTGAGCCCTGAACGAGACGGTTCGAGAGGACGTACCAACCCGTTCACCTCGCCAACCCAAAGGGGACCTGTTCAGGGTTGATCGTTCCACGGTGCTTTATGGCTACAACAGGTGGTATACCAATCGGGGCTATGGCTACAATTCGCGCAGCTTTCCCAATACTCCACGGATACTCGGTTCTGGGCAGCGATTCGTGGCGACCAGGGCGGCGTAGGAGTTGGCGCAGAGCACCGCTATACTCCCGGCTGTTTGATGATCGCCGGGACCCTGCTGGCTTGACCGACGGGTCCGAAACACGATAATCATTGTAAACATGGTGATGATTCGCTGCCAAATCGGCCGAAGTCATCACCGGCAAGCCTTAAAGAGCTGAGGGCCGATTGCGATGGCCGAGACTGCAAAGCCGAGTCCTGTCGAGGGAATCAAAGAGCAAAGCCGCTTCCTGGCCGGGGAGATCGGTCAGGAACTGCTTGACGCCAACGACCACTTTGGCAAGTCGAGCGAGTCGCTGCTGAAGTTCCACGGGACCTATCAGCAGGATGACCGGGACGAGCGCGGCGCCGGCGGCACGACCGAAGACGGCAAGAAGAAGAAGTCGTACATCTTTATGGTCCGCTCGAAGATTCCGGGCGGAAAGATGACGAGCCAGCAACTGCTCGATCAGCTTGACCTGTGCGATGAGGTGGGGAATACCACGCTGCGGATCACTTCGCGGCAGGGCTTGCAATTGCACGGCGTGCTGAAGAGCAATCTGAAGCGGACGATCGCCCGGATCAACGAGATTCAGATGAGCACGCTCGGGGCGTGCGGCGACGTGAACCGCAACGTGATGTGCTGCCCCGCTCCCTTCGCCAGCAACATCTATCGCCAGACGCAGGCACTGGCCGACGAGATCGCTTCGCACTTTGCCCCACGGAGCAAGGCGTACTACGAAACGTGGCTATCGGACCCGGCGACCGGCGAGAAAGAGCTTGTCGGCGGTGCGACCGACGGCGACGGTTTCGACGTCGAGCCGATCTACGGCAAGTTCTACATGCCGCG
>JALORD010000692.1 GCA_025459145.1 Pirellulaceae bacterium
CCGCTCGCACGAAAAATCGGGCCCCGGAGCGTTGAACACTTCGAGCAGCGGATCGGCGAGCCCCCGCAACTTCAGCACGTAGAGCGACCGCCGATGCCGCTGGCTCGGCTGCGGATTTGGCACCCAGGCCGCGGCAAACGTCCCCATCACCTGCCTTGGCTGGAGGGCCACTTCGCGGTTGATCTCCGGGCGGCAAGGGATACCGCCGAGCGCCGGGTTCAGTTCGCCCGTGGCGGCGAGCATCGCGTCGCGCAGTTCCTCGGCCGTAAGCCGGCGGGGGCGAAACGCGGCGTAGCTGGTCCCCTGCGGATCGAGTTTGGAAAGCTCTTCACGGGTCGGATGCTCGGTGCTGCGGGCGTAGGCGGCGGAGGTCATGATTACGCGGTGGAGGCTCTTGAGCGACCAGCCTTCGGCGACGAGTGTCGCGGCCAGCCAATCGAGCAACTCCGGATGCGTCGGACGCTTGCCGGTCGAGCCGAAGTTGTTGGGATTGCCGGCCAGGGCCTCGCCAAAGTGCCAGAGCCAGACGCGATTGGCGATCACGCGGGGCGTCAGCGGATTGGCGGGGCTCGCGACCCAATCGGCAAAAGCGCGGCGGCGCCCCTCGACGGTGTCGGGGATGGGCGGAAGCCCCAGATCGCCGATGACGCTCAAAACGCCGGGCGCGACGGCCTCGGCCGGCGAGAACGGATCACCCCCGGTCAGAATGCAAGTGTTTTCGAGTTCGCCCGCATTCCGGGCGCTAGCCGCCGGCATCCGAACCGGAGCATTGATCGACTTCACGTCGGGCGTCCGGCCGCTGTAGACCGAGAGGGCAAACGGCCGGTAGCGGTCGCGTTCCCAGGCCAATCGCTCAAGCCCCTTGCGGGCGACGCGTTCCAGGCCGAACTGCTGCGGTGTGAAGCCGACGAGCTTCGGCGGGTACGTTTCCTCGGCGAGCCCCTGCTTACGCAGGATTGCGCGAGCCGCCTCGAAGAGCCCGCGGCGCTTGGCAGCCGGCCCCTCCTGGGCAGCTTCCTCGACTGCCGCTTTCCAGGGAGCTACGTCGCGCCCCTCCGCCGCGTACCACTTCTCGGCATTGGCCAGAAGCGCCGCGTCCGGCATACCACTTCTCGGCATTGGCCAGAAGCGCCGCGTCGAGCTCGGCCAGCACGCGCTCGAGCTCCTCGCGGCGAGCGGTGAGATAGTGTTCTTCGTCAAAACCGGCCGTGTTCTCGCCGGGCAGGAACTCGGCCGCGCGCTCGGCGAGCTGCGTCGTGGCGAAGACCGCCTGTAGCGAGTAGTAGTCGCGGGTCGGGATCGGATCGAACTTGTGGTCGTGACAGCGGGCGCACTGCAGCGAATGAGCCAGGAACGTCTCGCCGACGCTATTGGTCACGTCGTCGAGAAACCGCTGCCGGGCGACCTTGGCGACCTCCATGCCGGTCAGCTCCCACGGCCCCATCCGCAGCAGGCCGGTCGCGACGAACAGTTCAGGATTCTCGGGGTCGATCTCGTCGCCGGCAATCTGCTCGCGGGCGAACCGATCGAACGGCTTGTCGGCATTGAACGACCGCACAACGTAGTCGCGATAGCGCCAGGCATTGCCCCGTTCGTAATCGTTGGCAAAGCCCGACGAATCCGCGTAGCGGACGACGTCGAGCCAGTGCTGCGCCATCCGCTCGCCGTAGTGGGGCGAATCGAGCAGCCGGTCGATGACGGAGGCAAAGGCGGCTTCGTCCGGGCGCGAATCGGCCACGAACGCCGCGACTTCTGCGGGCGTCGGCGGCAAACCGGTCAGGTCGAACGTCGCCCGCCGCAGGAGCGCCACTCGATCCGCCCGGGGCGCAAGCTCCAGCCCCTTCAGCATGCGGGCGGCGAGGAACCGATCGATCGGGTTCCCGGCGGGTTCGCCATGCGGAACCTCGGGCAACTTCAGCGGCTGATACGCCCAGAGCCCGTCGGGTTTGTACTTGCGGCTGGTCCAGTCCGCCGACAGTCCGCCGGACGTTGCCACCGGTACGCCATCCTCGACCGACCAGCGATCGGCGTTCAATTTGGCGATTTGTGCCTGCCGCTCGGCGCTTGGCCACGGCGCGCCGCCGGCAATCCATTCGCGGAGCCAGGCAAGCTGCTCGGCCGACAGCTTTTCGGCCTCTTTGGGCGGCATCGCCGACCAGTCGTCCGAAGTCCGACTGGCAGCGAGCAACAGCGGGCTCTTGTCGGGCTTACCCCGAACCAGCGCCGCTTCGCCGCTGTCTCCCCCGCGAAGGGCGCCCGCCTCGGTCGTCAGATCGAGCGAGCCTTCGATCTTCTCGCGATCGGCCCCATGGCAGGCGAGACACCTGGCGGAGAGCAGCGGGAGGACTCGGCGGACAAAGAGTTGCTCGGCCTGTTCGCTCTGTTCCGCAAGGTTGTCCGAAGGCTCCTGGGCACACAGCGACGCCATCCAAGTCACGCTGAGGAGCATCAGCGACGCCAATCCAGAACTTCGCCTGATCATTTCGAATTCGCCCATTAACAATCGGCTGGCGCGACGATTCCCCGCTCGCCTCATTCTGGCAGGAGCCCTCTGGAGATGCCAGTTGCTGCCGGGGGAGGGCGATCGATCGCCGGTTTTCGTCGCCGGTTTTCGCCGGACTCGGAGCAGAGGCGATTTACAATAGTGGCCCGTCTCTGGCGAATACCCGTTGCCCGCTTCGCCGTCCCCCTCGGACAACTTTTGATGGCCGATTCCAGGGATCCCGATCAAGCTGTGAAAATGCCGGCCGATGCGATGAATGCACGGCGCTGGTACTGGCCGCTGCGGCCGGCGGCCTGGGTTGCCGCGGGGATCGTGGCGCTCCTCGCGCTGTTGGCAAACT
>JALORD010000030.1 GCA_025459145.1 Pirellulaceae bacterium
GCCTGCCGAGGGGACACCGCCTGCCGAGGGGACACCGCCTGCCGAGGGGACACCGCCTAGCGAACCGCGCCCGGCAGGCGAGCAGCCGCCAGCGGCAACCGATTCGCCCGGTGAGCAACCTGGCGCGCCTTCCACTGAGGAGTCGAATCCGGAGTCCGCCCCCGGCTCGGCGCCGCCTGCAGCACCCGAGCCACCTGCCGCGGCCGGACCTACCGACCCCGCGAAGCCCGATCCGCAGCCAGAATGAAGTCGCCTCGGTGAACGAAACGGAACTAGTTTCGGGTGAACTTCCCGACGAGGAAGATATTGATCCTTGCATCGGGCCAACAGATAGGGCGCCGGCAGAGCCGATCGAGCTAATCGTTACCGACGCCGACGCCTCGCAGCGACTGGATGCCTTTCTAGCCAAGTCGCTGCCCAAGTTCAGCCGCGTGCAATTACGCAAGGTGATTGGCGCGGGACAGGTCAGGGTCAACGGCCAGGGAACGAAGGTGGCACATCGCCTGGCGGCAGGCGATCTCGTCCGCATCTCCCTTCCTCCGCTCAACTCGGCGGGTCCGAATCCCGAGAACATTGCCCTCGATGTATTGTTCGAGGACGACGCCATCATCGTCGTGAACAAACCGCCGGGAATGGTGGTCCATCCTGCGCGGGGGCACTGGTCGGGCACACTCGCGAGTGCCCTGTCGTATCATTTTTCCCAGCTCAGCCAACTTGGCGGGCCCACACGGCCGGGAATCGTCCATCGTCTCGATCGCGATACTAGCGGCGTGATGGTTGTCGCCAAGTCCGATCCGGTGCACGCTTCCCTCGCTGCCCAGTTTGAAAACCGGACCACCGAGAAAGAGTACCTGGCAATTACGGCGGGCGCACCCGACCGGGATCGGGACTTCATCGAACAACCGATCGGTCCCCACCCGCACCACCGGGAAAAGATGGCCATTCGGGCCGGACATCCTCTCAGTCGAGAGGCCACGACCTTTTATGAAGTGCAGGAGCGGTTGGCCGGCTTTGCCGTCGTGAAGGTATTGCCGAAAACGGGCCGGACGCATCAGATACGCGTTCACCTGGCCCATTTGCGCTGTCCTGTCTTATGCGACAAGTTGTACGGCGGCCGCTCCGAGATCACCCGCTACCAATTGCGCCCGGGACATCCCGCCCCAGCTCCTGCCGAGGGGGATGACCAAGTCTTACTGGCTCGACAAGCGCTGCACGCCCGGCGAATTCGACTGCAGCATCCAGTCTCCGGCCACCCGATCGAATTCGAGGCCCCCGTGCCGAGCGATATGCTGACGGTCATGGCCGCCCTACGCGAAATCGCAGTTGCAGCGAACTCGCGCCGATAGTTTACTCGACCGCATGAACGGCATCCGGACGGTGTTCAGTGTGCCGAACCGCCCTTTCAATCCAGCGCTGGAGGACTGCGACCAACTGCCGGACATCGACCGGCTTCGTAAGAAAGTCGTTGCAGCCGACATCCAGGCACTTGTTGCGTTCGGCCGTCAAGGCATGAGCCGTCAACGCAATGATCGGCCACGTGCAGCCCATCTCGCGCAACCGCAGTGTGGCCTGGTAGCCGTCGAGCACCGGCATCTGAATGTCCATCAAGACCGCATCCCAATGCTCGCCGCGGTCGATCGCCGAATCGACCGCCCGAACGGCGGCAGCGCCATCCTCGACCGTGGTCACCGCAGCGCCCGAACGCTGGAGCAGATGTTCGATCAGCCAGCGATTGTCGGGTCCATCCTCGGCGAGCAGAATCCGGTAACCGGTCAGCGGCCCCGGCGACGCCGAAGCGGAGGAAGCAGACTGCGGGTCCGGTGCCTCGCGCGGGCTCGACGAGTCTTGCGGCAAAGCTGCGCGGGCTGGAACTGCGGAGTCTGATTCACAGGGCAACGATGCGCCACCACGATGCGGCAAGTCCGCTTGCGGGCCGACAATCCACGGCTCCTCAGGCTGGGTGACAAGCGGCAGTTGCACGCGGAACGTGCTCCCAACGCCAAGCTGGCTGCGGACGGCAATCTTTCCACCTAAGAGTTGGGCCAGCCGCTGGCTGATCGCAAGCCCCAGTCCGGTGCCGCCATAGCGCCGCGCCATCGACGAATCGGCTTGCGTGAATGGGGCAAAGAGCCGGTCAATCTGTTCCGCGGAAAGCCCAATTCCCGTATCGATCACGTCAACGATGATTTGAGGACATTCCTCCCGCGTCGCCTGGACGGCAATTCGCACCTCGCCCCGCTCGGTGAACTTGATGGCATTGCCCACCAGGTTCATGAGAATCTGCCGCAGCCGGTGCGGGTCGGTTTGCATATGCTGGGGAACCAGAGTCCGGAATTCCAGGACGAGATCGAGACCACGGGCCTGGCTGCGGACCTGCATCAGGCGGACGAGTTCGCCGAAGAAGTCGAGCGTCGCGCAGGACTCGTGTTCGACCTGCAGTTTGCCGGCTTCGATTTTCGACAGATCGAGCACGTCGTTGATGACGGCCAGCAGATGTTCGCCATTACGCTTGATACGCTCGATCCAGTCCCGGGCGACGGGAGCGGGATTATCTTCGAGCAGCAGGTCGGTATATCCGAGCACCGCCGTCAACGGCGATCGGATTTCATGGCTCATGTTTGCGAGGAACTCGCTCTTCGTGCGTGTGGCCGCTTCGGCTGCTTCGGCCATCCGCTTGAGCGACACATTGCGCGCGGCAAGCTCCTCGACGTTGCTGCGGAGTTGCGCCTCCAGACGGTGACGATCGGAGGTGTCGGTCAGCGAACCGGCCATCCGCGTCGGATACCCTTGCCGGTTCCAGACGGCCAGTCCTCGGGCTCGAATCCAGCGCAGGAGATCGAGTCCCGCGAGCAGTCGAAACTCCACGTCGAAAGGACGCCGGTGGATTAAGTGATCGTCCATGGCCTGCATCACCCGTTCGCGGTCTTCCGGGTGAATGCGGCCCGTCCAGGCGGCCAGCTCGTCGACCGGTTCGTCGGGCAGATACCCCAGCAGCACCTTGCAATGCGGCGCAAAGTGAACCTTGCGCGTGGTGATGTCCCAGTCCCACAAACCTTGAAAGGAGCCGCGTACAGCCAATTCGTAGCGCTGCTCGCTGCACTTAAGTGCCGCCAACGCATCCTCGGCGCTCCTGGCTCGACTGCGGGTTGACAGGGCATAGTGCACCGCGATCGCCGCAATTGCGGCAAACACCAAGCTGGCGAGAAACACTCCTGCCGGCAGGCGGGTGGACTGGGAGTACAGGGCATGCGACGTAGGCCACACATGCACCTTCCAGGTTGAACCCTGAATGTTCAGGCTCGCGGCCCGCAGCGGGGTCGCCACGTGGCCAGGAAACTCGAGCGGCGTTGAGTAGGCCAGTTCGCCTTGATCGAGCAATGCAACACCATACCCAGCCTGAATTTCATCGCGAAACAAGGTTGGAACCATGGTTTCGATTTGCAGCATGGCGGAAATACACCCGACAAACTCCTCACCGCGATGGATCGGGGCGAACAGGATGACTTCCCGTTCGCCGGGGTTGAGTTCGACGATCTGAGATGCGGCCACTTGCTTCGTGGCGCGGGCCCGCTGGAATCCGGCTCGCTGGTGCTCGTGAGCGTAGATGTCGAGTCCAACCATTGGTTCGTTGCCGGCGAGCGGCACGATGGCTCGCAAAGTTCCCTGCGAATCGATCCAGCCAATCGACTGCAAGTCCGGATAGTGATCAACGTACCGCAGCGCGTCGGCTTCCCACTTGTCCTGGCCAGACGGATGATCGTCCGCCCAGCGCTGGGCCATGCGCTCCATGGCTTGCATCCGGTTGACGATATGCCGTTCGAGACGGGCTGCCAGATTGTCGGCTCGCAACTGTGTCGTCCGATCGATCTGCACCTGCTCCGACAGCTTTAACGCCTGGCAAGCGATCATTCCAGCTGTTACGACAGCCGCGGCGACCGGAAACGGCAGCCACCGGGGCAGCATTCCTTCCTGCTGGCGGGCGGCCGCAATTGCGATGATGAGCAAAGTGCCAGCGGCGATCACAAGGGCCGACGCTGTATGAATGGCCATTCCCAGTTGGCCGCCCCAGCCGTAGGCGGCGGGAAGCCCCGCGAAGTAACCAAATGCCGACAGGAGCGCCACCGCCAGTACGGTCGACGCGACAATTGCCTCAGCAGCGGGAAGCCACGCGCGCCGTCGAGGGGCGGTAAGGGAGTACGTGACCAAACTCAGCAGGATCAGGCAAAACGCGGTGTTCGCCGCCATCCGCCCTGGCTCGCGTTCGACGGGCGTCACCCAGTCTTGCACGAATAGGTTATCGATGCCGAGGTCAACACCGCACAAATCTTGGGCGAGCGTCGTGGTCGCCAGCAGCACGACGAGCAACGAAGCCGCGCGCGCGACGAGCGGCAGGGAGCGCGCCCAGGCAACCAGCGCCACTCCAACGAGCGCCAGCGAGAGCGCCGTGTTGAACATCATCGGGGCGGCATGCGCGAGAATCTGCACCACCAGGGTGCTTCCCGAGAACCATCCTCCGATCACGACGGCCCCCAGCAGCGCGACCGCCACTCCCACGATTGCAGCTAGTCGCTTTACTACTCGGTCGCAGGTCGTGGTGGAGAACATAAAGGGCAGCTTGAAACGGCAATGACGGTTAGCGGCGGGCAAGGGGCGATCGCCGGCTCGCGAAGGGTGCTCGCGGGGGCGCACGGCGGCGTATCAGAAGCTTAGGACGCGTCTGAGCGCACCTACGGCTGGACTGATTTTGCGGTGCGAATCGCTTTGCGCCGCAGCGAATCGGGCGACTGCGAATCAGCCGCAAGTCGTGTGTTGATTTGACTTTGCTGCAAACGTGCGTGAAGATGCCCGCGGGGCAAGAATTGGCGCTAACCAGCGAACTACCTGCAACTGAACTTATCACCGGTCCCGCTGCGGGGGGCGAAATCATGGATCCACTGCATTGGTTCTTCTGGATATGTGCCGTCGTCGGAGGCACGGTCCTGATCTGCCAGTTTGTCCTGACGCTCGTCGGCCTGGGAGGGAACGAAACGGACTTCGCCGACATTCCCGACGATCTACCAGCTGATGTCGGCCATGCCGGTGGAGCACATGGCAGCGATGGTAGTGGTCACGACGCCCACGGCCAGCACGACACGTCGTGGCTGTTCGCGATGATCTCATTCCGCACGCTGGTTGCCGCGTCGACATTTTTCGGTCTGACCGGACTGGCTGCACGTGCGGCGGGACAGAGCGTCCCGCTGCAACTCGTGCTGGCTGTAGCCGCCGGGGTGGGCGCCATGTACGGCGTGCATTGGATCATCCGAACGATGGGTCGTCTGGCCGAAGACGGTACGCTGCGGATTCGCCAGGCCATCGGCCAGGAGGGGACTGTCTATATCCCCATTCCAGCCGCCAAGGCCAATGCGGGCAAAGTCCAGCTCAAAGTGCAAAACCGGCTGGTGGAGTTTGAGGCGGTCACTTCAGCCGGCGAGCGCCTGGCAACCGGTACGAAGGTGCGCGTTGTCGGGGTGACAGGGACGATGCTGGAAGTCGAACCGCTCGGTCGGCCGACAGCAGCCGTTTCGTAACGTACAAGCAACAAGCTGAGCTGCCAAAGCGCCGCCACACTCTTCGTGGGGGACGCTGGCTCTGGGGACTGGTAAGCAACGGGGGATTCTCGCCATGCTGTTCGACTCGCTGTTACTGGCCGATATGACCCAGACACTTGTGATCCTGGGAATCATCGGACTTTTTACTGCTATCGTTGTCTTTGGCTTCTTCATCCTGCTGGTGAGGCAGTACAAACGCTGCCCCAGCAATCGCGTGCTCGTGATTTACGGCCGCACGGGGAAAGGGCAAGCGAGCCAGACGGTCCACGGCGGCGCGGCATTCGTCTGGCCGCTCATCCAGGACTACGCGTACCTGAGTCTCGAGCCGATCCAGATTGAAGTGCCTTTGCGAGGCGCCCTTTCCAGTGAGAACATTCGCGTGAACGTGCCTAGCGTGTTCACCGTGGCGATTGACACGAAGCCCGAGGTAATGCAGAACGCCGCGGTGCGTCTGCTCGGCTTGTCGGTACAGGAGGTTCGCAAACAAGCCGAGGAAATGATCTTTGGCCAGTTGCGGCAAGTGATCGCTTCGATGGGCATCGAAGAGATCAATCGCGATCGCGATAAGTTCCTCGAACACGTGCAGCACTCGCTCGAACCGGAGCTCGCCAAGATCGGGCTGCAACTGATCAACGTCAATATTACCGACATTACCGACGAGTCGGGGTATATCGACGCGATCGGCCAGAAGGCCGCTTCGCTCGCGATTCAGCAGGCCCGCGGCGATGTCGCCGACAACGAGAAGATGGGCGAAACGCGCGTCGCCTCGGCCGAGCGCGACAAGAGCATCCAGGTTTCGAACGCCCGCAAAGAGCAGTCGATTGGTACCCGCGAGGCCCAGCGCGAACAGGCCGTTCGCGTGGCGGCGCTCGAAAAGGAGCAGATCGTCGGCGAAAAGCAGGCCGCTTTCGAACGGGAAGCGCAGGTCAAGGACGCCGAACGTCAGATGCGTATTCAGGTGGCCGAGGCCGACGCCTCCGCCATCGACGGCGAAAACCATTCAGCGGCCCTGGTGGCGGCTTCGCAAGCCGAACTGGCCATCAAGAAGGCCGAAGCCTACGAACGAGGCGAAGGCCGCCGCAAGCAGGCCGAAGCCAACGTTTTGGAAGTCCAGAACAAAGCCATGGCCAAGGCCGCCTTGGCCGAGGCCGAACGGGTCGAAGCCGAGCAGCGGGCCAAGCTCGAAGCTCCGGCCAAGGCTCAGAAAGCCAAGCAGATCGTCGATGCCGAGGCTAACGCTGAGCAGCGTCGCATTCTCGCCCAGGCTGAGGCCGATGCGATCTTCCTGAAGCTCGAAGCCGAGGCTCGCGGTCAGTACGAAATCCTGGCCAAGAAGGGCGAAGGTCTCAAGGCGATCGTCAGCGCCTGCGGCGGCTCGACCGAAGCCTTCCAGATGCTCATGCTCGAGCACCTCGACAACCTGGCCGATGCCTCGGCCAAGGCGATCTCGAATATCAAGTTCGACAAAGTCGTCGTCTGGGAAAATGGCGGCAACAACGGCCGCAGCAGCACGGCCGACTTCCTCAGCGGCATGGCGAAGACGCTCCCGCCGATGATGCAAGTGATGCGCGATATCGGCGGCATCGAACTTCCCGAGGCGCTCGTACGGCTGGGAGCCGACGACAAAGCGCCAGCCAGCAGCGTCGCCTCGAACGGCCCCGCCCCGCCGAAGGATAAGGCCAAGTCGTAAGGCACTGAGTCTCGCGAGCGGGTCAGCGATTGCTAACTCGCTTTGACCGCCTTGGTGATTTCCATCACCGCGTCCTTGCCGTCGGCAAATAACATGAGCGTGTTGTCGGCGGCAAACAGCGGATTGGGAATGCCGGCAAATCCCGGGCTCAGGCTCCGTTTGATAACGATCACCGTCCGACAGCGGTCGACCTCCAGGATGGGCATGCCCGCAATGGGGCTTTGCGGATCGGTCTTGGCGACGGGATTCACCACGTCGTTCGCACCGATGACGATCGCCACATCCACGGTGTCCATCGTTGGGTTGATCACATCCATCTCGATCAGCTTGTCGTAGGACACATCGGCTTCCGCCAGCAGCACGTTCATGTGCCCCGGCATGCGCCCAGCCACGGGATGAATGGCGTACTCGACGTTCACCCCGCGCTCCTCGAGTGTCTTTCCCAAGTCGCGCACCGCGTGCTGCGCCTGGGCCACGGCCATTCCATAACCCGGCACAAAGACGACATGTTGAACGCCATCCAGGAGCAGCGCCACATCCTCGGCCGTCGTGCTGCGGACTTTCGCGTAGACCTCGTCGGCCGATTGAGCCGCCTGCCCGGCGTCAAGCACGCCGAACAGCACATTGAAGAGCGAGCGGTTCATCGCCTTGCACATGATCTGCGTCAGGATGATTCCCGACGCTCCCACGAGCGCCCCGCTCACAATCAGGACGTTGTTGGCGATGACAAACCCGGTCATCCCCGCGGCGATGCCGGAGTACGAATTGAGGAGCGAAATGACCACCGGCATGTCCGCCCCGCCGATCGGATTCACCAAGGTCAGTCCCAGCACAAGGCCGATGAGCGTCAGGCCCGCCAGCAGGGCCACAGCGATCGTCGAACTCCCCGCGATACTGTCGCCGGCCTGACCGAAATGCACAAATAGCCCGGCCAGCACGAGGGCCGCCAATCCAAGCAGGGCATTCAAAGGCTGCTGCAGCGGATAGCGAATCGGCTGCTTGAAGACGCGATATTCCTCGAGCTTGCCGAACGCGAGCAGACTGCCGCAGAAGGTGACCGCGCCGATCAGCACCGAGGCGGCAATGGCCACGAGCACGTCGGTTGGCAAGGCTCCGGTTTCGAGCGACTCTTTTTGGTTGAGTAAGTCAGCTCCCGCCACCAGCACTGACGCCAAACCACCGAAGCCATTGAGCAAGGCGACCATCTGCGGCATCGACGTCATCTGCACGCGGAGGGCCGTGACGGCCCCAATCGCGCTCCCCAGGGCCAGCCCCGCCACGATGTAGAGATAGCCTTCTGGCTGCGGCACCAGGAGAGGCGTGACGATCGCCACTCCCATCCCCAGCATGCCGAGCACGTTTCCCCGAACCGCCGTCCGGGGATGGGCCATATTCTTCAGGCCCAGAATAAACAGCACCGCGGCTATGAGGTACGCGAGGTCGGTGAACTGAAGGAGTACGGAATTCATTGCGAAAGTTTGCCGGCGAAGTGTCGTCGAGTTGCACGAGTCCCGTTGTTACGGCGGCATGTCGTCTAGCGCCGCTTAAACATCTGCAGCATCCGCTGGGTCACCAGAAATCCGCCGACGACATTGATCATGGCGAGCACGACCGCGAAAAACCCGAGCAGCGAGCCTAACTTCATCTCCCCCGCGGCGATCAAGGCCCCGACGACCGTGATTCCGCTGATCGCATTACTGCCGGACATGAGCGGCGTGTGCAATGTCGCAGGAACCTTGCTGATCAGTTCGACTCCCACAAACACGGCCAGAGCGAAGATCGTCACGCTGACGACCAGCGTTTGGCGGGCAGGAGCGTGCAGATCGGTTGTGGTGCTGTCAGCGGATGGCAAGTTCGTGTTTTCCGCTGCAGGCAACTCACGATTACTCGTCCCAGGCACCTCTTGAGCGCCCTGCCCCCACGCCATGCCGGCCAGCCCGATCAACATCAGGGCAATGGCCGCAGGCACTAACCGCCGCCGAGACTTTAGCGGTGATCCCCACACGCTGCCAACAAGTCGATCCACGGGCTTGGCTCCTGAACGGTTTCTGAGGAAGGGTCGTGAGTCCGCACGATCGGACAAACCAGTGGGCGAAGTGAAATTGGGGAGGCACCTACGTTTCGAGCGTCTGCTGCTCCAACTTGCTGAGCCCGAGCAGTTCGCGGAGGCGGGAGTGGACGACTTGTCCGTTGTGGGCCGCGAGTGTCTCGCGGAGGATCGGGTCGTCGCAATTAAGCACCAGCTCCCCCTTTTTGATCAGATTGACCAAAAACGATGTGACGTTGGCAGAGAACATCTGGCTGGCATCGCGCGGGACTTCGCCGGGCAGATTGGTCGGGCCCAGGATTGTCACGTCGTGGGCCACGACCCGCTCGTCGGGACGGCTCAACTCACAATTGCCTCCGCGCTCGGCAGCCAGATCGACGATCACGCTTCCCGGCTGCATCCCGGCGACCGCGTCGGCGGTGATCAGGCGGGGGGATGGCTTCCCGGGAATTGCCGCCGTCGTGATGACCACATCGCTCTCGGCAACCACCTGGGCCATGAGCTCCCTTTGCCGCCGATAGAACTCTTCACCTTGCGCCTGAGCATACCCCCCCTGACCTTCGGCGCCCGACGTCTCCAGCGGCAATTCCACGAACTTTCCCCCGAGGCTCTCGACCTGTTCGCGGCAGGCGGGGCGTACATCGTAGGCCCGAACGACGGCTCCCAGCCGCCGCGCGGTCGCAATCGCCTGCAGGCCCGCGACGCCCGCTCCAATAATGAACGCCTTGGCGGATGTCAGCGTGCCCGCGGCGGTCATCAGGAGCGGAAAAATCTTGGGAAGTTCCAGAGCCGCCAGCAACACGGCCCGATAACCCGCCAGCGTCGCCATCGACGAAAGCACGTCCATCGACTGAGCCCGCGTAGTTCGGGGAATCAGTTCCAGGGCAAACAGGGATGCGCCACTGGCAGCGAAAGCAGCGATCTCCTGCGGTTCGCCCAATGGATCGCACATCGCGATCAGGTACTGTCCCGGCCGCAAGGGTTCCAGCCCGCTGGCCGACGGATGGCGCGCTGCCCCCAGCGCTCGTACCTGGATGATCACATCCGCGGCCAGCGCGCTAGCGCGCGTCCCCGCGATCTTTGCACCCTTCGCCACATAAGCCGCGTCGGCATGTCCAGCGGCAGCCCCCGCGCCGCTTTCGATGACGACTTCGATTCCCGCCTTATTCAGCTTGGGAACATCCGCGGGCACGAGCGCCACGCGCCGTTCACCGGGGAACGATTCCAGGAGTGCGGCAACTTGCATGAGCGAATTGCTAACGGGTGTGGATGCTTGGTGGTCGCCGGTCGGTTGGTGATTTTGACGCGACAATCTGCCCCGTTGTAACGCATTCACCCGCCGGCGCGGAGATGGCCGCGGGATTGTCAGACGGGTAGCATGCCGCGCGTCATCGACTACGATGATCACTCGCACGCAGCAGGACCAGGAATCCAGCAGATGACCAATCCTTACGATCCGCCGCGAGTTGAATCGACTCATTCCTGGGACGAGCAGTCGCTCTTGACACTTAAGCCGCTTCAGCAGGCGATTCTGACGCTCAGGATCATCGTGCTCGCCTTGGCGAGCGGCGTGATCATGTTTGCCGCCATAACGCTATTTTTGCGGCGACAGGATCAGCCCTGGGGAATCGGTCAGAATCTCGACGCACTGAACATCGTCATGTTGGCGATGGGTGCCATGTGCCTCGCGATGGGCATTCTGCTTCCCGCCGTGATGTTTCGAGCGATCCCGGCGCCGCCGCAAGTCGGACAGCAATTCGCGTCACAAGGGCCTGAAGTACTACGCGTCATGCAGGTCCAAGCCCGCATTCAAGTGACGACGATCATCGGGGCCGCCCTGTTTGAAGGCGGAGCCTTCGCCAATCTGGTCGCCTTCATGACTACGGGGGAGCTGCTGAATCTGCTGGCGGCGGGATTGCTGCTGGTGGCAATCGCGGCTCTGTTTCCCTGGCCCGGACGCTGCGAACAGCGAATCGCTGGCGTGTTCCGGCGGGAGGCCGAGGAGCAGTCGTTCCGACGCGATCCATAGCGGCCCGATCTGCAGCGGTACCGATCGCAGCGGCAACTGGGAGTCTCTCCGCGAACAGACTTCCGGGGGCGCGACCTAAAAGTCCCAGGTCATGCCGAAGTTGATTCCCTGCATCCAGTAGCTCTCGTCCTCGAACTCAAACCGGGGTCGAGCGGGGCCCACCAGCGGTCCGGTGAGCTGCGTCAGGTTGACCTGCGTATCGATCTGCGGGCCCGAAGTGACGACATCGGCCCACCAGATGATTGTGTAGCCCACGTGCACGTTAAAGTTCGGCGTGAAGTGGTACTTCAGGTTGCAGGTAAACTCGGGGATGAAACCAAAGCGGTCCCGCGAGTAGGTGCCGATGTTCGTCTCTTGCGCGAGGAGCCCGCCGTCGAGCGTGCCGCCAGGCGTCAGGTTCGTCGAACCGGCAATCGTCACTTGCTGCTGCGTAACCCCGAGCGCCAACTTCGTGAGGGCGTCGATCGACCAGCAGCCCCGCATCATCTGGGCTCGAATGCCGATCTGACCTCCGTGGAATTCGTTCAACGTGCTGAAGCGGTCGCGAATGTCGAACACAAGATCGTTCTGCTGGCGAGCCACGTGCGTGCTGTCGATAATCAGGCCGTCGTCGAGCCGCATGAACTGATAACCGGCCAGGACATTGATCCGGCGATTCTGGTTGCGGTCCATCATCACCTCGAAGTACGCTTCGGCTCCGAGGAAATTCTGATTTGAGTATTCGGTGCGGACGCTCCCGTCGACGATGTCGGTACCGCCGTCGTCAAAGGCAATCAAGAGAGAGTCGTTCTGGCCGAGCAGGGCGTTGTAGAACGGCCGCGCCAGGATTGGGCTCCCATCGGACGAGGCCCGGAAGTTAGACGAATCGCCCCCCGTGCCGTAGAACCGGCCGGCTGCGGTCACATTGTGCTCGGGATCGAGCCAAATTCCGAAGGCGACCCGTCCCCCGACCTGCATACTGTTGCCCAGGTACTCGGCTCCTTCCAGGATCTCCGCATCGGGCAAGACGCCGGCGTCGGCTTGTGGCGTTCCGTCAGGACTCGTGGTGACGAGGGCCGGTGTGTACGAACCCTTGCCCCACCAGAGCAGCACCTCGGTGCTGGCCCACAGATCCATCCGCTTGCAGCAGTTGCTGCAGGCGCCACAGTAGCCGCCGCCGCACGAGGTATCCTCGGCCGGGCAGGGATTGTGGCACGAGGGGCCCATCTCGGCATAGCTTGCCAGCGCGGCGATCCGCTCGCTTATTGTGGGATCAGCCGTCTGTGCGCTAACCCCGATTGGCCAGCACAGCAGGGCCGTAACTGTAGCCAGGAGGATCTTCGTGAGTCTCATGGGCCGCGTCTCGCTGCCTGAAATTGGATCGCCCGCCACCAGTGGACCAAGCGCCGCGTTGGCACAGCTCGGCCCTAACGAATGGATCGTCCGGCAGAACCGGAAAATCCAGACAACTCCCTGCATTCGGCAATCTTTCTGCAGACTGTGCAGTTTGCAGTGCCGTCGCCGGGCAATAGCACTGCTGCGACAGCAGTCCGCCGCCGGCACGCGGCCGGCAAAGTCTGCCGAATCGGTTCCTTCTGATTTTCGGTCCGCGAAGCTGTAACGATTGAGCGAAAAATTCCGCAGGCAGCCCGCGGGCGCGAGACCAGCGAGACTATTCCGCGTCGCGATCGAGATCACTCCACGATCCCACCAGGGCGAGTTCGCCCTGATCGGTGGCGACAGCAAGCCGTTCGCCATCGGGTGAGACGGCGATTGAAATGATTGCCCCCCTATCCAAGGGAATTCGGAGAAGTTCGCGTTGGGTCGGAATGTGGTGAATGAGGATCATGCCGTCATCCCCACCGCTCAAGAGAGAACGGCCGTCCGCCGTAAATGCCAGCGCCGAAACATCCGCCAGGTGCCCTTGTAGAACGGCTATTTCATCTCCATCGGAACTCCACACTCGAACCGTTCGGTCGTTGCTAGCCGAGGCGAACAGCGTTCCCGTCGCATTAAAAACGACGCAGCCAACCGTCGACGTGTGCCCCTTGAGGGTACGCAGTCGCCGGCCTGTTGCAACGTCATATATCAGCAGAGAATTGAGGGAATCGAGCACGAGGCGCTGGCCATCGGGCGAGAATGCAAGCGTATTGCCCACTTCAGCCGGCAATACTCCCTTCTGTTCGCCCGTATTAGGCTCGACCAGAATCACCTGGCCGCGGGAAAAGCAGTTCGCCGCCAGCAAGTTGGCGTCCGACGAATAAACGAGTTTGTCGACCCACTTCGCATCGGGGATTTTCCACCGATGCAGCAGCGTCTGCGACTTGCTGTTCCAAATGAGGATTTCCCCATCCTTGGCTCCGGCGGCCACCTGTTCCCGTCCCGGCAAGGACGCCACAGTACAGACTTGTTGACGGCCTGAATCGAGTGTGTATAAGGGCCGGCCGGTACGGCCATCCCGAACCTCCACACCCGCCGGCGAGCACGCGGCAAACAATTGCGCCCCGTCACGGCTGAATTCACAGCCCTGGTAGTCGCCATCGGGCGATGTAATCCAGCGCACGACTTCCTGCCCGCGCCGCCACGCTTTGACTTCGCTGCCGCCCGACAAAAAGCGCTGCTGGGTGGGGAGCGCCGCCAGACTCCAGACCTTCGTCAAGTGTGCGTGCCAGGCATCTGTGGGCGACGCGCGCTCCACCTTGGTGAAAACCCCGGCCGCATCGGGCGAGCCGAGCAGAAAGTCGCGCAGCGTCCCGCTCCGATCCCCTGCGATCAGCCGCTGGCTGTCGGCGGTGAACACGACGTTCTGAACCCCGTCGAGGCAATACACCTGGTCGAGCAGGCGGAGATCCTGGGCATTCCAGAGGCAGACCAATCCGTCGATTGCGCCGCTGGCCAGCAGTTTGCCGTCAGGCGAATAGGCAATCGTCGTCAGACGGCCTTTGTGCCCCTTTAGTGTCCCGCGGCGCGTGCGCGTCGATAAATCCCAGACCATCGCGAGTTCATCGCTGCTCGCCGTAGCGAGTTCTCGCCCATCAGGCGAGAGCGCAATCGCTTCCACGGGGCGGCCATGCTCCGCCAGCACGGCGACCTCCCGCCGGGTGGCCACATCCCACAGCCGGACCGCGTTGTCCTCGCCGCACACGATCAGGATTCGATCGTCATCGTAGAATTCACCGGAATAAGCCCGCCCGCTGGGCATCACGCGCCAGGGCTCGCCGAGCGTGCGCGAAGCGCGGTCGTAAATCCGCACCGTGCCGGTGTCCCCGAAGCACGCGATCCGCTGGCCATCGCCAGTCCACGCCACGCCGTTCATTTCAGTCTGCTCGGTATCCACCTGCATCGCTTCGCGGAGCGTCTCGGTCTCCAGAATCCGCAGCATGCTGTTGCTGCACGCCAGCGCAATCCACCGCCCGTCGGGCGACAGCTTCATTTGGTAGACGTAGGCCCCCGCGTCGAATTCGCCGTAGGCGTCGTGCGTCACCTGGGCCGACAGATAGTGCCAGGCGAAGCCGCGCAAATCTGGTCCGTTGCCGCTGGGAATGTATTTGCGAAGCAGCCGTTCAGCGCTCACCACATCCCCCGCCGTAAAGTGTCGCTGGGCCGCCGCGATATCCTCGCGATAAGAAATCTCTTGATCGCGGCGGAGCACCTCCTGGCGATAGTCGGCAAATCGCCGCTGGCTGAGATACATGCCTCCACTGAGGAGCACGACGAGCAAGGCCAGCGAGGCCATCACCGCGGCAGCCGGATTGCGGCGAATCCAACGCGCCGCCCGCTGCCGCCGCGACAGAGGCCGGGCCACGGTGGGCATCCCCTGCAGGAAGCGGCGTAAGTCGGCCGCCAGTTCGCTCGCCGAGGCGTATCTCCGCGTCGGCGATTTGTCGAGACACTTCATCACAATCGCACTGAGGTCGTCCGGCGTCTCGGCTTTGAGCTGCTGCGGCGTGGTGGGCTCGTCGATCAGCACGCGGCGGAGCGTATCGAGCGTGGTGGCGCCGCGTATCGGCGGACGTCCCGTGAGCAACTCATAAAGCACCGCCCCCAGCGAATAAACGTCCGTCGCCGGGCCAATGCGGTCGAGCAGTCCCGCCGCTTGCTCGGGCGCCATGTACTGGGCCGTTCCCAAAACAACGCCGCTGATCGTGGTGTTCGACGATTGCTCGGCGATCCGCGCCAGGCCAAAGTCGGCTAGCCGCGGCACCATCTCCGGCGGCGCGCTGCTCCCCGGCCGAGTCGGCTGGGTATCGAGCAAGATATTGCTGGGCTTGATGTCCCGGTGCAAAATTCCCTGCTCGTGGGCATGCTCCACCGCTTCAGCCAGTTGCAGCGCCAGCCGCGCTGCGACGAGAGGAGCGACACCGTTCTTGCGCCCGTCGCGCAGCCATTGTTCCAGCGTTGGACCTTCGCAGTAGGCCATCGCCAGAAAGCAAGTTCCGTCGTGCTCGCCCGCCTCGAACACCGGGACAATGCCCGGATGCTCGAGCCGTGCGGCCGCTTCCGCCTCGCGAAAGAAACGCACCCTGAGGTCGGGGTCCGAGAGCACGCTCCCCCGCGCCAGCTTGAGCGCGACCTGTCGATTCAGCACCTGGTCGCGCGCCAGATACACGACGCCGAATCCGCCCGAGCCGATGGGTTGCTGGATCTCGAACTTGCCGACGGAAGTCGGCCGCGGCGGTTCGACCGCGAGTGGTATGCCAGAAGCTGCTCGCAGCGGCGATTCGCCCGTCGAGCCGCCAGTTGCCGCGGCCTGCGTATCGTCTGTCCCGCGAAGAGCCTCCGTTGCGTGAGCCGCCACCGCCGCGTCAAACAGCCCCAATCGGTGCAATCGCTCGCGCATTTCCGAGAGATCGGGCACCGGGGGATCCTGCTGTTTGGCCCGGTCGAACTCGCCCCGCCACTGGCGAGTTTCGGCATCGTCCGACAACTGGGCCACCAGCCCTTCGCATCGCGGGCAGTGGTGCAAATGCTCGGCGACGAGATCCTCCTGGTCTGACGGAGCTTCACCCGCCAGGTACCTCTGCAGTTCGTCGGGCGTGAGACAGGGAGTGGACATGGCGCTAGCCAAACCTACTGGTTGCGATGAAACACCGCCGCATCGCTCGTCAGAAACTCGATCTCGCTCCGCAGCCGTTCGAGTACTCGAAACCGCGCCTTATAGACCCAACCCGTGGTCTTCCCCAAACGTTCGGCCGCCTCGCGCGGCTTCACGTCGCGGAGCCACGTGGCGTCGAACGCCTGCCAGGTCGAGTCGTCAAAGTCGGTTCGCACGCGATCGACCGCCACCGAAAAGATGTGCGATTGAAACTCCTCGTGCCAGGCCGCGTCTACCTCGCCGCTGGCGTGCTGCACCGGCAGTTCTCCCACTCCGTCGCCGCCTCCTTTGCCCGGCCGGCGATCGCGCTGCACGTGCTTAGCGATCTCGTGCATGGCGATCGTTCCCAGCCAGTTGCGAAACCGTCCCCGCCGCGGATCGTATGCAAACTTGTCGATCGACCGGTGCACGTTTGCCAGGACTTGCTGTGTCACATCCCGCGCGTCGGCATCCTGCAAGCCGCGCTTGCGGCAGTACCGAAACACGAGCGGCAGGTACAAATCGACAAACGTTCGCCACGCCTCGGCATCCGCCGCACTGCGCAGTCGCGTCAGCAGCGTGATCCGGGTCGAGGGAGGCTCGCCGGAAGTGGGTTCGTCGGATTGATCCGCCACCACGCTATTCTTCCTCTGCACCCGTCGAGGATGCTCGACCGCAGTCGCCCCACGCCGCTCGTGCCTACTGCTGTTCCTGCATCAACTGACCTTCAACATCGACACTGAAGTGCACGTGCATCGCAAGTGCATAAGGCTCGCTCAGTAACCCTGCACCCACCCCGCGCTCACCATCCGCGGCGCCACGCGGCACAATTCGTTCCCTTCCTTGTCGTAGATCACCGCGATCAGCGTGTGCAGCCCCGGGATCGCCAGGTCGCTGGGCCACTGAGCCTCGGCCACGCGGAAATCTCCTTCCGCCTCCAGCACTGCCTCCTTTCCCGGAAATTCCCCCAGCACGTTCCCTTCCAGATCGCTCACTCGAAACACCACTTTGCCGATCTCCTGGCTCCGACCCGGCGGCAGTGCCACCTTGCCGGTCACCAGAGCTTTCGTCGGCTGGTTCCAGGGCGTATCGCACCGCACGGGCATCATCACCGCTCCGCACTGCTTCAGGTGCTCGGGCAAAACCTTGTCGACTAGCTGCACCATCCCCTGCGCCGCCGGCTGCTGTACACAGAGCGGACTGCCATAGGCAAAGATCCGGTCGACTCGGGGGCCGCCATCGCTATAGCACAGTTCCGCATCGAGCGCGATTACCTCGCCGAGGGCCGCCTTGAACTCGGGAAAATTGACCCACGGCAGTTTGAATTCCACCTCAGCACCATGTTCGGTCCGCCGCGCACCGACTTCGACGCCGGTCTTCGGAATCGCATCGAGGTATCCCGGCCGCAGACAAAACCGCGGACTCAAGTCGGACTTCTTATAGCCGGTCCAGTAGCAGTGGACGGCTCCCTTTCCCCAGTCGAGTCCGCGGAAGTCGTCTCCCCGCCGTGTGTCGAAGTACCACTCGACGCCGTCCCCTTCCCACAGCCGATCATCCGGCGCGTGGTTAGCCTGCTTGCTGTCGAGCGTCCGCAGCCCCGCGTAAAACGCTTCCTCATCCCACATGTAGAAAAACTGAGCGGCCCGCTCCTTCACCTGCGGATGAAAGTAGTTCACGGGCGTACAGAACGCCCCGGCGAACTCCTCCAGATTGCCGTCGATCTTCATCCCGGCGGGAGCCCGAGTGGCGAGCCCGCGGACCCCCGGTTTCAGCTCCTCGCCGGATGCCGCTGGGGCCCAGCATGCCGCCAGGATGAGCAGTCCGGCGATATTCTGACTGACGTAGGTTGTCACTCGCATGGCGTCAACGCTGCCTATTCAAAGGTGTGGTGTTGCGAAATGAAGCGTGCCGATTTGTGACTGATCCTGCTCCAGCCGTAAAAACAGCAAGGCAGTTACTTATAGGGGTTTTGTTTCACAAACAGGCGTCAGGTGAACAGGGTCGCTGCATGGTGAAGGTGAGCGCTCGCGGGCCGCTTCTCCGAAGGCACCACGTTCAACTCCAACTGCAAGGTCAATAATGACAACAAGTTCAGTCGATCTCGCCCGCTTGACCTGCGGTTACCATTTAACATAACGTTCACCTCCATCCGCTGGCCGAACAGTACTCTTTCGGGTGGCCTACATTCCGCATACCCCGATTCGTTCCATCCAACGTCGTCCAGTCCCTGGCGACCGGCTGACGACTTATCAAGCCAGCAGACTGCGGCTCGCAATTCTCCACAGCGACAGCCCGTTGTCAACATTTTTCTCGGCGGAATAGCCGCGGCGGCATTATACCACACGCCTCGCGAGCGAGCGGACGCTGTTTTGGCGTAAGTGTCTGACGACGATGGACTTGCGAAAAATGGTCAAAAGCCGAACTATTTTTCGCCCCAAATCGTGCCCAGCAGCGCGTGCAAATCGGGGTCGTACTCCTTGAGCTCCGCCCGCACAAAGGGATAGAAGTCGTTGCGGTAGAAATACGCCTCGGTCCCTTCGGCAAAGTACTCCTTATGGTTCGACAGGCCGTAGTGCCGCACGTTCTCGCCCGTATAGAGGAGCACCTGCTTATAAATACCCGCCTCCTTCGCCTTCTCGAACACGGCGATCACTTCGGGATGGTCGAAGCTCAGGAACTGGTCGTGAAAGGCGTGCGCCAGCTCGTGCAGGATCACCGCCGGATGCTTGAGCATCTGTTCCCGCGACAGGAGCTCGCGGGCCTGCGTGATATGCACCTTGCGCGTCAGTCGGGGATCGTGGCCATGCTCGATTAACCAGCCTCGGCTGGGGTGGTACTGCATCGCCTTCAGCTCGGGATGCTCGCGCTCGATCCAGATTTCGACCGTCTGGAGCTTTTCGAGCTGCGGCTCGGGGACCAGGATGCGGATCCGCTGCAGGTGGTTGGCGAGCATCGCCAGGGCCTTTTCCCCTTCCGCAGCGTGCTCTCCTTCGACGAGCGCCGGCTCGACGTGCACGGTCCACCCTTCGATCTTCCGCTCGAGGGGATCGAAGCGTACGCCGTTTGCCTTGGGGGCATCGGGCTTGGCGGGATCGGCCGGATCGGCATTCTCCTCCACACGTTCTTTGGTTGGCTTGGTCTCCGGCGAATCGAGCTCGATCGCGGCCCGCGCCAGCGCCGCGCCGATGTCGGAGTAAGTCTTCGCGCTTCCCAGGTAGTGATACGGAAAGTCGGAACCGACCTGGTTCCACTCCTCCAGATGCTCTTTCCAGCCGCGGCGGAACACGGCGTCGGCCTCCATGTCCCAGTAAACATCGGTCGGCACGACCGCCACATTGCCGCGGAACTCGGGCAATTGGCCCGCGGCTGCTTGAGCCTTTTTGAATGCTGTGCGTTTCGGATTGGCCGGCAAGTCGGTCCGGTCGTCCGGGCCATCGACACCGAGCACGCCGATCACAAACGGGAGCTGAGGCGACTTGAGATCGCGGCGAACGTCGCGAATAAAGTGGGCCAGGTTTTCGGTGTAAGCCGCCGTGTACTCCGGGTCGATCATGTCGTTCCATCCTTGGAACCAGATAAAGCCGGCGAGTTCCACGTCGCGATTCTCCAACTCCGGAAAGTGCGACTTCACGTCGGCCAGCGTGCTGCGAATCTCGGCGAGCATTTCGCGATACGTCTTGCCGTAGCTCGCCTTGATGTCGTCGAGCGTCGTCTCGGGCTTGTTCTTCTGGGCTCGCGCGAGATCGCGCTGGAGCACCTCATCCGCCGGCAGTCCGGCGCTCGGCGGCCGAAAATCGCGAAACAGGCTCCGCCCGCCCCAGGCCGTCTTGATGAGGAGCACCGGCTCGTCGTAGTGATTCCCGACAACGTGGCCAAATTCCAGCTCCGGGCCGACCCGCCCCGGGCTTCCGTAGCCGACAGTCAGCTTTCCCTTGCGATCCAAAAACTTGATCCACACATCGTCCCGCTCGACCCACTCGCCCTCTCGATGCAGATGGGCAAACCGCTCCCGCGTCGCCGGAGCCTTAATCTGCCGCTCCAGGAGAGCCACCTGGGCCTTCCCCTCCATGTTCGACTGCCCCGCCAGGATAAATACCTTCACCGGCTCGGCGGCAGCCGCGGGCACGGCGGCGAGCATCGCAGCCGCGAGGACAAACAAGG
>JALORD010000308.1 GCA_025459145.1 Pirellulaceae bacterium
GATCGGGGAGCAACTCGACGCACCGTGGCACGATCTTGATCCCCAGCGCGGCAAATGCGCTGGCGAACTGATCCATCTGGTCAGCGGTCAACTTGGGGACCAGGGCGTCGATTTCCTTGCTGACTTTTTCCGGCTGGTTGAGTTCAATCAGGCCGCGGGCCGCGACTTCGCGATGCATGGCCTGTTCGTCGGTCAAACCCGTCACAAGCAGGTCGATTGCGGCAGTCACTTTCTCCTGATTCTGCGGCTCGATCATAGCGGCCGCCCAGGTAGCGACGAGTTTCAGGAATGCATCGTCGGACGCGGATGCCTTGGCGAGCGCCGCGCTGGCCATAGGGTCGCCCATCCGGCCCAGGGCAAACGCTGCCGCGTAGCGTACAGAAACGTACTCATCGTCCAGGCTCTTGATCGCTGCCGAAGCCGCAGGACGCGCGGCGGGCCCGATTTCGCCCAATGCCACGAGCGTTTGAATTCGGACTTCCGGCCGTTCGTCTGCCAGAGTCTTGACGAGTGCCGGAACAGCCGCCTTCGCGTCCGGCCCGATCTCGGCCAGCACCAGCGTGGTCCAGTAGCGCGCCTCTTTGTGATCCAGCGCCTCGATCAGAGCCGGCACTACCTCGGCTCCCCCTTCGGCCAGGGTGTGTAGGGCGGGCATGATGACTGAAGGATCGGAATCTTCGAGCACCTTGATAATCAGCGGAAACGTCTTGGAGCGGTCCGCTTTCAGGTATCGCAGGGCGCCGACAGCCGTGCGGCGTACCTGGGCATCAGGATCAGTCAGGCGGGCAATTATGGCGGCCAGCGATGCTTCGTCCTTCGCCTGCAATCGCGCGAGCGCATAAATCGCTTGTGCCCGCACCACGGCGTTCTCGTCGGCCGCATGCTTACGCAGCCCTTCCACGGCTTTCTCGCTGCCAATCACTCCCAGGGCCCGTGCGGCGTGCCAACGCAAGGCTGCATCTTTCGAATCCAGTGCCGTGACCAATTGGGGCAGTGCCGCAGCGGCCGCCGGGCCCAGATCGGCCAACGCGTCGGCTGCCGCGACTTGCTCGGCGGCCGAACCGCTGGCGAGCCCCGCGGCAAGTTTCGCGACGTCGGGCTCTTGAGCAGATGCACCACCAACTAGCGCTCCGCCGACCAGCAGAGATCCCGCCACGAAAAATATCGCGACCGATACCGCACCCAGGAACTTACGCATCGTTGTCACCACTAGGAATTGAAACGCTCAGAAAGAGCAGGTTGCGACAGGTTTTCCCGCATTATAGTATGGTAGAAGTTGAGTTGCATCACCTTGGCGGCAATCCAGATCGTATTTCTTCCTGTCCGACATCCTCCGCACCGCTCGCACCCCCGCACTTCCAGGAGCACCTCCCGTGCGTACTAACTTATTGGCACTCATAACGATTTTGGCGATTGGCAGCGTGGCCAACGCGCAGTGGTGGGGGGGCGGTTATCACGCATCGACGGTCGAGGAGGGAGTGCAACGTGGCTTTGCTGACGTCGTTCGCTCGGCTGGTGCAGCCAACTTGATGAACAGCATGGCGACGAAGAATCTCGAGGATGCCCGGCAGAAGTACATCGAGAACCGGCTGCAGTCGACCGAAACATTTTTCGAGATGCGGCGGGTCAATCGCGAAGCCCGCGACGCCAATCGTCCCCGCCCGCTTTCGATGGAACAGTATGTCCGTTTGGCCCGGATGCAGGCCCCCGACCGCCTCAGCGTAAGCCAGCTCGATCCGCTGACTGGCCAGATCACGTGGCCCTCGGTGCTCATGATCGATGCGTTCAAAGAGGATCGTGAAAAGATCGAAGGCTTGTTTCGCGAACGGGCCAGCGGCGCGAACACTTTTCCAGAAATCGACGAAGCTTGTCAGGCGCTCGTTGCCAAAGTCCGAATGAGCACCAGTCTCTTTCCGCAGCCCAACGATTTCATCCGGGCCCGGAATTTTGCCGAGAGCTTGGCCCACGAACTGCGTGTTGCTGAAGGGTAAAGCTTGGCTCACCTGGCGAGGGACGCTCGCGAGTGATTGCGCAAACGACACGTGTTTAGCGTGTCGTGATTCCCACCATGGCGGGCGGATAGAATCGGACGTCCCAATCCGCCGCGCTCGGCAGCCTGGAGAAATCGAAGCGGTCGTCGGCTTCGACAATGAACTTGCTTCCGAATGGCGCCGCGCCGAAGAGACGCTTCACGAGTCCAACCATTTCCTCCTGCCGCTCCACGTAGAAGTCGTAGGGGGGCGAGCAAAAGACAACCCACCGCGTTTGCGGGACCGGATTTCGACGACCCCACGTGAAAGCGTCGGCAAACAATACCTCAACCTGCTTTTCGACGCCAATCGACGCTGCGTTCTGCTCGATCAAGCGACTGGTGGGCAGGTGGCGTTCGATCAGGGTCGCCCGGATTGCCCCACGGCTGATGGCTTCCAGTCCTAGGGCGCCCGTCCCGGCGAACAGGTCGATGGCATGTGCCCCTTCTACTTCGGGGCCAAGCAAGTTGAAAATCGCCTCGCGCAGGCGATCCTTCATGGGACGGGTCCGCAGGTCGCCGCTGTAAGCGAGCGGGCGGCCCCGGTGCCTTCCGCCGATAATTCGGAGGCCCACGCTCTCGCGGGCTGCAGCACCTTCTTCGGACGAGCCGGCTTTGCGCTTGGTGGTCGACTTGGCAGGTCGCGAGGAGGACGATTTGGGAGTAGATTTCTTCATGGAACCTATAGTTTACCGAACCGGAGGGGGGACGTGGGCGTACTTCGATAAGACTTTCCTCCCGGCGGAAATCTGGGCTCACGGCCCCACCGGGGAGATTCAGGCGCCCCCCAGGCCCCAACGGGATGAACAGTCCGTGGTTTTGGTTCAGCCGTGGTCGGCGGTCGCCTGTTAAAATCTGAACGGTCCGCTATCGTTCATCCAGTTCACAATCTCCCAGCAATTCGTCATGTCTTCGATCGCATCTGCTGCCATGCAACCACTCAAATTACTGCTCGCTGGTCTGCTACTGGGAATTCTCTTCGCGCTGCATCCGGCTGGCCTCTCAGCTCAAGACGCTCCCCCTGCGGAAGCCGCTGAAAAGCCGGCGACGGCACCCCCAGCAGCGAATGCTACGCCCGCCGATCCCAATAAGCCGGCCGCCGCCGAGTTCAATCGGCAATTTGGGGAGTGGAAGAATCTGCTCAAGGAGATGCGGCAGCTAAAGGTGAAATACCTTTCGACGCCGGACAGCGAGCAGAGCGCCTTGGAAGACCAATGGAAAGCCCTGGTTGCGAAGGGAAACGGGATGCTCGCCGATCTGACTGCGGCGGGAATCAAAGCCTATGAAGAAGCTCCCAACGAGGATCCACAATTGACCCGATTCCTGGTCAAGCTGGTTGTGGATTCGGCAGATCGTGATGAATACGAGCAGACGATTTCCATTGCCAAGGTGCTGATCGACGGCAATTGCGGCGACACTTCGATCTATGGCCCCGCGGCACTGGCGGCGTTCGCACTGAACGAATTCGATCAGTCGTCGGCGTGGCACAAACTGGCCATCGAGGCGGGCACCCCCTCGCAAACGATGACAAACTGGGGTGTCGATCCGCAAGAATTCAAGGCTCTGTGGGAGACGGAACAGGCAATTCGGGCCAAGGAAGCGGAGGCTGATGACCTGCCTCGCGTCAAGATTTCCACCACCAAGGGCGACATTGTCATCGAACTTTACGAGAACCAAGCGCCGGACACAGTGGGCAACTTCATTAGCCTGGTCGAATCGGGTTTCTACAAAGACACGCCGTTTCACCGCGTATTGAAGAACTTTATGGCCCAAGGAGGAGATCCCACGGGCAGCGGCTCAGGAGGTCCGGGCTACCAGATCTACTGCGAGTGCTATCGTGACGACTACCGGCGGCATTTCCGGGGAACGCTGAGCATGGCTCATGCCGGTAAAGACACGGGTGGGTCGCAATTCTTCCTGACTTTTCTCCCCACGCCGCATTTGAATGGCAAGCACACGGCATTCGGTCGCGTCATTGAAGGAATGGATGTGTTGGCCAAGCTGCAACGCATCGATCCCGAGAATCCCTCGGAATCGATGCCCGACAAAATCGTGGGAGCCGAAGTGTTGCGGAAGCGGGACCACGCCTATTTGCCCAAAAAGGTGGAATGACCTCGCGTTGCTGGGCCCCTGATCACCGCTCGCAATCTGCAAGCGGAAAATGTTGCGAATCAATATGCGATTCACCCAACTGGTGAGTTGGCGATACTACGAGGCGATTATGGGAGTAGTCCAAGTTTGGGCAGTCGTCGCGGTGACCTGGGGATGGATGGCAACTTGTCAACTCGACGCGCAGGAATCTGTTCCTGAACTTGCCCCTGGATCCGAAGCGGCGGACGCCCTGAATCGCGCCCCCGCTAGCGAGGCACCAGCGGTTGCGGCCCAGTTCGCCGAGCTTCATCGGCAGTGGAAGCTGATCAACAGTCGACTCGATACGTTGCAGACCCAGTATCGATCCGCGGCCACAGCGGCCGTCCGGGCAGAAGTCAAGAAACAATACGAAGAATTGGTCGCCGAGAGCAATCAACTCTTGCCGAAGGTTGGCGCTGCCGCGGAGGCCGTATACGTCGAGAAACCGAATCAGGATCCCGAGGTGACTCGGTTGCTGATCGGTCTGGTCGCGTATGAGTTTCGCCGCGATGATTACGAGAAAGCGCTGCGGCTGGCCAAGTTACTGGAATCGCACGGCTGCGACGAGGCGGTGCTCTACGACATTGCTGGTAGTGCTGCCTTTCACGCCGATGACTATTCGACGGCCGAAGCCTATCTGACCCGCGCGAAGGAAGCGGGGAAATTGGGGACCACGGGTAGTCAATTACTGGCGGCGTTGCCCTCGCAGAAACAGGCTTGGGAGAAAGAACGAGAAATCCGGGCCAAAGAAGCTGCCGCCGATGACTTGCCGCGCGTCAAACTGGAGACGAGCAAGGGGACGATGTTGGTGGAACTTTATGAGAATGAGGCCCCCGAGACGGTGGGAAATTTTGTGAACCTGGTGGAGAAAGGCTTTTACGACGGCCTCACGTTTCACCGAGTGCTGCCGGGCTTCATGGCCCAGGGGGGCGATCCCGAGGGAACCGGCGGGGGCGGCCCAGGGTACGAAATCTATTGCGAATGCGACCAAGAAAATCACCGCAAACACTTCCGCGGCACGCTGAGTATGGCTCACGCGGGTAAAGACACGGGCGGATCGCAGTTCTTTCTGACCTTCAAGCCGACGACCCATCTCAACGGAAAACACACGGCGTTTGGCCGGGTGATTGAGGGAGTCGACGTGCTGGCCAAACTGCAGCGTATCGATCCGGATAATCCGCGCGGCGAATTGCCCGACAAGATCGTTAAAGCGGAAGTGGTGCGCAAGCGCGATCACGTCTACAAGCCCACCAAGGTCAAATAACGGGTGGACACAGCCGCTCGCGACTCCCGGGAGTATCAGCGTGCAAATCTGCCAGCGGACCTTTCTCGTTGCCGGCGGAGCGTCGGGCTTAGGCGCGGCCACGAGCCGCCGACTCGTCGCGCGCGAGGCCCAGGTCGTCATCGCCGACCGTGATGTGACTCGCGGCGAGCAATTGGTCAGCGAGCTTGGCACACGTGCCCGCTTCCTGGCGACGGACGTCACGTCCGCTGCAAGTGCTCAAGCCGCTGTCGATCTGGCGCGGCAAGCGTTTGGCGGCCTGCACGGACTCGTCAACTGTGCTGGAATCTTGCGAGCGGCTCGCGTTTGTGGTCGCGATGGGCCGCACGACCTGGAGCTGTTCAGACAGGTTATCGAAGTTAACCTGATCGGAACCTTCAACATGCTTCGCCTGGCGGCCGCCGTCATGAGCCGGCAAGAGCCCAATGCGGACGGGGAACGCGGCGTGATCGTGAACACGGCCTCGGTGTCGGCGTTTGAGGGGCAGATTGGTCAGGCGGCTTACTCCGCATCCAAAGGGGGTGTCGCGGCGTTTACCCTGCCCATCGCTCGCGAATTGGCTCGGTTTGGAATACGCGTTGTCGCCGTGGCCCCAGGGATTTTTGATACGGCGATGATGGCCGGCGCGGCCGATACCGTTCGTAGTTCCCTGGCTGATCAAGCGGCGTTTCCGCCGCGATTTGGTCGACCCGAAGAATTCGCTCAGTTCGTGGAGCAGATTATCGAGAATCCGATGCTCAACGGATCGGTACTGCGCCTCGATGGAGCGGTGCGGATGGGGGCGAAATAGCCCCACCCAATCCGATGGCGACAACTCCT
>JALORD010000309.1 GCA_025459145.1 Pirellulaceae bacterium
GCGACAATGTCGACATCGACCACCGTGCGGCCGACGCAATTAGCGACGGCCAGCACAGCCGCTACGGCGACGCCCCCCAGAAACGCCGCCGGTCGAGGCAGCCAGGCCGATTTGCTCGGCATCACGTGCGGGGCGGCATCTGTCGATACCGGCCTTTGGGCGACAGCCATCGCTGGTCCATCCGTAAGGAGCGCCCCCGCTGCCCGCTGGACCCGACTCGTCGCCGGGTGGAATGACTCTCCGCCCGGCTGTTGAACGCGCGACGAAATCGCGCCGCGGCTTAAACGACAATCTCGAAACCCTTGCGCTGCTCGCGCTTTTGCCAGGCATTGGCTGCCTCGTCCCCTTCGATCTGCTCGGTCTCGGGGTTCCAGTTCAGCTTGCGGCCCAGGCGGATCGCGATGTTGGCGAGGTGGCAGGTCGTCATCGCCCGGTGATGCGTCACCACGTCGCTGATCGGCTGCGACCGATCGGCGATGCAGTCGAAGAAGTTGGCCATGTGGTTGCCCGGCTTCTTCCCTTTGTACAGCTTGCTGATGGTTCCCTCGGGAAGCGGGTTGTCGCGCAGGGCGTCGACCGCCGACCCACGGAGAGCGCCGCGGCTGACAAACAGTTCTCCCTTATCGCCGGTGATGAGAATGCCGTTTTCGCCATCCGACAGGATGTGCAGCTCGACCCCGTTGGGATACATGCACTTCACATCGAACTTCGTTGCCGCGTTGTAGCGATTGGTCACCGTCGGCCAGCCGTCTTTGAACGGAACGGGGTGCTCCGCCATGACCCCTTCGACGCTGGTCGGGCCGCTGTTGTCCATTCCGATCGCCCAGGTGGCGATATCGACGTGGTGAGCGCCCCAATCGGTCATCTTGCCGCCGCTGTACTCGTACCACCAGCGGAACTCGTAGTGGGTGCGCGACGGTGGATACCCGCGGCCGGTCGCAGGCCCTTCCAGGTAGTCAGTCATCGGCGCTTGTCCGAGCCACATGTCCCAGTTGAGATGGCTGGGAACCGGCGCTTTGGGAATCTCGCCGCTGGTCGGGGCGCCGCCGATCCGGCATTCGACCTTTTGAATTTTGCCAAGGCGGCCTTCCTTGCAGATGGCGACCGCGGTGAGGAACTGCTGCGGGAACCGGCCTCGCTCAGCTGCCATTTCACTTCGCTGCTGCGTGCCGACCTGGAAGACGCGGCCGGTTTCCTTCTGGACCTTGATGATTTGCTTGCCCTCGTCAATCGTCAGCGTGAGCGGCTTCTCGCAGTAAACATCTTTACCGGCTTGCATTGCTTCGATGGCGATTTTGCTGTGCCAGTGATCGGGGGTGACGATCGTCACCACTTCGATATCCTTCCGGTCGAGCAGTTTGCGGTAGTCCTCGTGTACTTCGACCTCCAACTGTCGCCCCTTCCGGCTGTTGGCCTGCAGGGCGCGGTCCTTTCCCTTGGCGGCATGGTTGGCGTCGACATCGCAAACGGCCACACAGTCGGCAAAGTTCATCGCCTGCGGTCCAACCGCGTTCCAGCGGTCGCCGGTGCCGATGCAGCCCAGAATCGGGCGGTCGTTCTTGCTGGTCGTCGCCGCATCTTGGGCGATTAGAGGTGAGGACCAAGTAAAATACGGGACGCTGGCGGCTGTCACCGCAGCTCCCGCTTTGAGAAAATTACGACGACTGTTCATGCGCGCTGACATAGAGAGGCCTTGATCGAGAGGTGTGGCTGATTCGCCCAATAACTGTATGGAAAGCCGCCTGCTTCCAAGTGCCGACAGTGTACCCCGCCGCCGGGGGCAATTCCAGCAAACATCCGCCCGTTTCGCCGCCTAAGGGAACGAATGCCAGGTGCCGCTCGTCACACTGCCAGCATTCCTGCAAACTCCGCAACGAGAGAGTTGCCGATGATTCGCCGATTTCTTTGGATTCTCGCTCTCGTCCTGCTCCCCGCGGTTAGCTTCGGTGCGCCGCTGTCGCGCGACGAGTTCGAGCGCCAACAGCAGGTGCTGGCTCGTCTGCGGGAAGTCGTCGATGACCCCCGTCCGGCTTCGCCAACTGGTTCGCGATGACTGTGGCGGGGAGCTAGAATTGGTCCAGTCGCTGCGGATCCGATTCCCCGCGGCGCCGGCATTCGAAAGCCAGTGGCGAAGAGACTGAGTGATCCCGGGAGCCAGCGTGAGCTTGCCTACTTCGAGTTTGCCCGACGATGTGCGGATGCGCGGTTTTGCGCAGCGCACGACGGTCGAAGCGGCGACGGCCTGGATTGACGCCCGAGCGTCGGCACTACCGCCCGAGCGAGTGTCGCTCTGGTCCGCTGCGGGACGCGTTTTGTCGGCCGACGTCGTCAGTCCGGCGAACGTCCCGCGATTTGCCCGCTCGATGATGGATGGCTACGCGCTCCGGGCCGCCGCCACCCGGGGGGCCAGCACCTACAACCGCTTGCCTTTGGCGATCGTCGGCCAGTCGCTCCCAGGACAGCCGTTCCTGGGGGCAATTGGTCCCGCGCAGGCGATCCGGATCATGACGGGGGCCCCGCTGCCAGACGGTGCCGACGCGGTGCTTCCGGCCGAGAAGTGCGAGATTCAGAGCGGTGATGAGGAGGGGATCGTGTGGGCGCTCGACGAGGTTCCGCCGGGCAAGCACGTTGGTCTGCCAGGCGAGGACCTGCAATGCGGGCAGACTGCATTGACCGCCGGCCGCGTTATCCGACCGCAGGACCTGGGCTTGCTCTCGTCCATCGGACAACGTGACGTAAGCGTCGTGCGGCGGCCGCGCGTCCGCCTGGTCATTACCGGGAACGAGTTGTTGGGTGCCGGTTCTGCGGCCGAAGGCTGCCGCATTGCCGATTCCAACGGCCCGATGCTCGCAGCCCTCGTGGAGCGCGATGGAGGGCTTCCCGTGCTGGGAACTGATCGAGAACTGTCAAACTTAGCGGCTTATCTCGTGCCAGATGAACCGGACGCGATTTTGCAGGCGATGCAAGCGCCGGCCGATCTCGTGATGGTTTCGGGCGGGTCGAGTGTGGGGCAGGAAGACTACGCACCGCTGCTCCTGGCCCAGCACGGGGAACTGGCCATTCATGGGATCGCAATGCGTCCCAGCAGTCCCACGGGGATGGGCGTGCTCAATGATCGGCTTGTGCTGCTCTTGCCGGGAAACCCCGTGTCGTGCTTGTGCGCTTACGATTTTTTCGCGGGGCGGGCGATCCGGCAATTGGCGGGAGGGAGCGCTGAATGGCCCTATCGGTGCGAGCGGCTGCCGCTAGCCCGCAAGCTGGTTTCGCAGGTGGGGCGCGTCGACTACGCGAGGGTGCGCGTGGCTGGCGGCGAAGTCGAACCGATTGCGATCAGTGGGGCTTCGATTTTGTCGTCGACCACCAAGGCCGACGGCTTTGTGATCGTCCCGGCTAATAGCGAAGGCTATGGCACAGGAACCGTTGTTGATGTGTATTGGTACGACTGAGATGGGTGGGAAAGCAGAGAGCCGAAAGCGGAACGCGGAAGTCAGAAAATTCGCCCTGACTGCACACTGCACAGTCCCACCGACAGTTGACAACTGACCTCCGTTCTCTCGCGCATGTCCTCCCAAGACCAATTCCTCGACGTAATCGACCGCGACGAGGCGGAGCGCCGCTTTCGAGCAGCCACGGCGGGCGGGCCACTGAGTGTCGAAGTGGTTTCGCTGGATCGCGCGCTGGGGCGTGTGCTTGCGGAGGATGTTCGCGCAACGGTCGATGTCCCTTCGTTTGATCGGTCGAACGTCGATGGCTATGCACTCCGGGCCGCCGAGAGTTACGGCGCGAGCGAGCAACAGCCGCGGCTGCTTGTTCTGTTGTCTGAAGAGATTGCCACAGCGGTTGTTCCCCAGTCGCCCGTCGAACGGGGTGAGGCGATGGCGATTGCCACCGGAGGCATGCTGCCGCGAGGGGCCGATGCCGTTGTGATGGTCGAGCATACAGACATTGCAAAGAGTAAAGTTCTAGTGCGGCGGGCCGTCTCGCCGGGGGCCAACATCGCGTATGCCGGAACGGACATGGCGGCTGGGGAACTCGTCCTCGCGGCCGGAACCATCCTGACCAGCCGCGAAACCGGGGTACTGGCGGCCGTGGGATGCGCGAACGTTGCCGTCGTGCGGCAACCGCGTGTGGCGATCCTCTCGACCGGCGACGAGATCATTCCCCCCGGCGAGCCGATGCGGCCGGGGCTCGTCTACGATTCGAACTCGCGGATTCTGGCCGATGCGGTTCGCGAACTCGGGGCCGAGGCGAGCGAGCTTGGCACGGTGGGCGACGACCTGGTGAAACTCCGCGCGGCGGTTGCGGAAGCCCTGGAAGTGCACGACGTTGTGCTCATTTCGGGCGGCACCAGCAAAGGGGCGGGGGACCTGTCCTACCGCGTTGTCAGCGAACTGACCGATCCGGGAATTGTGGCGCATGGCGTCGCGCTAAAGCCGGGTAAGCCGATTTGCCTGGCCGCTTCGCGCGGCAAACCGATCGTTGTGTTGCCCGGCTTTCCGACATCGGCGATCTTCACATTTCACGAATTTGTCGCGCCGGCCATTCGCCGCCTTGCAGGACTTCCCGCCGGGCGAAAGAGCACGGTGATTGCGGAATTGGCCGTCAGAGTCAACAGCGAGATTGGCCGGACCGAGTACCTTCTGGTGAGCCTGGTGGAGCGGGTGCCTGCCAGTAGCGCGAGGCAGGAGCCGAGCAGCGGACAAACCGATTCCGGCCACCGGGAGATGAGACTCGTGGCTTGGCCGATGGGAAAGGGATCGGGAAGTGTCACCACGTTCAGCCGGGCCGACGGTTTTGTGACGATCGGGAGGCACTGCGAAATTGTTGAATCGGGAAGCCCGGTCGAAGTGACGCTGCTCGGGCGCGAACTGGCGCTGGCGGATCTGGTTGTCATCGGCAGCCATTGTCTGGGGCTCGACCTGCTGCTGGCCGAGATGCACCGCCGCGGCTGGCGGACGAAACTCCTCGCGGTCGGCTCGACAGCCGGGCTCGACGCGGCCCGACGCGGGCAGTGCGACGTGGCGGGGGTTCATCTGCTCGATCCGACTACCGGCCAGTACAACCGGCCATTTTTGTCGCCCGAGCTACAGCTTGTCCCCGGCTATGGGCGGATGCAGGGGGTTGCGTTTCGGCCGCACGATGCCAGATTTGCTGGCACGAACGTCCGCGAGGCGATCGCGGCGGTGGCCCAGGATCGCGACTGTGTGATGGTCAATCGCAACGCCGGCAGCGGCACGCGAATACTGATCGATCAGTTGCTGGCGGGGGCAGAACCAGTCGGCTACCAGGTGCAGCCGAAGAGCCACACCGCGGTCGCGGTGGCGATCGCGCAGGGACGTGCCGACTGGGGCATCTGCATTGAATCGGCCGCGCGACAGGCCGGACTCGACTTTCTACCGCTGCAAGCAGAGCAGTACGACTTTGTGTTCCCGATGAGCCGGCTTAGTCGTCCCGCGGTGGTTGAGTTTAGGGCGATTTTACAAGATCCGCAGATGGCTAGGGATCTCGGCCGACTGAATCTGCGCGTGGCCTCGGGCTGACGGTTGCACGTCGCGAGGACGGTTTACTGCGCTTTGCGATTCAGCAGCGGGCCGCCTTCCGCTTCTTGCCGAGCGTGCCTCGATCGCGGACTTTGCGAATGTAATCGGGTGCGAAAGGGACTTTACAGGCGGTTGGCCCCATATCGACTTGAACCGGCCCGATCTTCTCCGCCGCATTCATGGCGGCGTCCGAAAGGGGCGCCACAAAGCAGCCGACTCCAATCACAAAGCCGTTCATGGCGTAGCGGACTGCGTCCTGCTGACTGTGAATCGCTTTAGCAATGCGGCCGAGTAGCCGTTTGAGTTCGGGCAGGTCAAGGTCGGTATCGGGCGTGATGCTTACGAGGTTCGTAAGCGTCGTCCAGCCAGCGACCACGACATGCGGTTTCTTGGCGTCGATCCACGACAGGGCTAACTCGTATCCGAGGGGACTCTCGGCGGCCACTCCTGCGATGATCGTTCCGCAGAGTGACGCGCTGCGCGGGTGATTGACCCATCGCGTCAGATCCCGCTTTGTCATTTCGCAGGCGTCGGCCATCAGCCCGGCAAGGTACATCGCATCGTAGATGCCAGTGTCATAGAGCGCGAGGGCGAGCGCGTGATTGGGGCCCGTGCGTTTCAGGATTTTCTTTAGTTCTTCGATGCTTACCCCGAAGACCGGCTCTTCGATCCCGTGATTAAGCAGGATTCGTTTGTAGTTGGGTTTGGCGAGCGT
>JALORD010000310.1 GCA_025459145.1 Pirellulaceae bacterium
ATCAGTGTTTCGATCGTGGCCTTACTGGCCCCTGACGAATCGACCCGCTCGCAGAAATCATAGAGGTCCTTAAACGGTCCGCCAGCGTCGCGGGCGGCGACGATGCACTCCGCCGCGCTCCCACCGCACCCCTTAATGGCCGACAACGCGAACTGAATCTTCCCCTCGACGACGGCAAAGTCGACCCGCGAGCGGTTCACGTCCGCGGGGAGAACTTCGATCCCCATCCGCTGGCAGTCCTCGAGATGCTCGACTAGCGCGTCCTTGGTCTTGAAGTTTCGCCCCGGAATATCGCCGGAGAGCAGGGCCGCCATGAACTCGACCGGGTAATGCGCCTTGAGGTAGGCGGTCATGTACGCGATCAGGGCGTACGCCGTGCTGTGCGACTTGTTAAACCCGTAGCCCGCGAACTTGATGATCAGGTTCCAGAAGTCCTGAGCCTGGCCGGCGGTCAAGCCTTTGGCGACGCAGCCCGCGACAAACTGCTCGCGGTTCTTGGCGATGATGTCTTCTTTCTTTTTGCTGATCGCTTTGATGCAGGTATACGCCGAAGCCAGCTCGATGCCGCCGAGCTCGTTCAGAATCCGCATCACCTGCTCTTGATAGACCATAACGCCGTTGGTCTCGGCGAGGATTTTTTCGCAAATTGGATGGATGTATTCGGGCTGCTGGCGTCCGTGCTTCACCTCGACGTAGTCGCGGACCATACCTCCTTCGAGCGGACCTGGGCGATAGAGGGCGTTCGTAGCGATGATGTCCCGGAAGTGATCGGGCCTCATCTTCTGCAAAAGATCGCGGATGCCGCCGCTTTCGAGCTGGAAGATCCCTTTTGTTTCGCCGCGCTGCAGGAGCGCAAAGGTCTTCTTGTCGTCGAGCGGGAACTTGTGCGGATCGACCTTCTGGCCGGTCGTCTGCTCGATGATCTCGACCGCTTTGCTGAGAATGGTCAGATTCCTGAGCCCGAGAAAATCCATTTTCAGAAGGCCAGCCGCCTCGACATCTCCCATCGACCACTGGGTGATGATGTCGGTCTTGCCGGAGACGCGGCAGAGCGGGACGTATTCCGTCAGCGGCTTGTCGGCGATCACAACGGCGGCGGCATGCGTCCCCACATTGCGGGCCAGCCCTTCGATTTTCTGAGCGAGGTCGAGCACCTCGCGGATGTCGGGATCGCTCGCGTAGGCTTGCTTTAGCTCGTCGCTCGTTTCGAGCGCTTCTTCGAGCGAGATGCCGAGCGTTTCGGGGACCATCGCCGTGATTTTGTTCACGCGGTCGATGGGAATCCCCAGCACGCGGCCGACGTCTTTGATCGCCGCCCGCGCCGCCAGCGTGCCGAATGTGCCGATCTGGGCGACGTTTTCCTCACCGTACTTTTCCTTCACGTAGCGGATGATCTCGCCGCGGCGCTCCTTGCAGAAGTCGATGTCGATATCCGGCGCTTCCTTGCGGTTCAGGTCGAGGAACCGCTCGAAGAGCAAGTCGTACCGGATTGGGCAGACGTGGCTCAAGTACAACGCGTAGCAGACGAGCGCACCCACGCCGCTGCCGCGGGCGGTCGCCGGCACGCCGCAATCGCGGGCATGTCGCACGAAATCCCAGCAGATCAGAAAGTAGTTCGGAAAACCGAGCTTGTTGATGACGGCCAGCTCGCGGTCGAGCCGGTCGAGCACCACCTGCGCGAACTTTCCGTCCGCGTACATCTCCTCGTCGCCGGCGTACCGCTCGGCGAGACCCGCCAGGCATAGCTCGCGGAGATAGTCTTCCGCCGTCTTCTCCGGCGGCAACTGAAACACAGGAAAATGCCGCTTGCCGAGTTCCAGGTCGATGCTGACCGAGTTGGCAATTTCCTGACTCCGGGCCACTGCGTCTTCGAGGCCCGGAAAGTGGGCGTACATTTCCTCGGGCCCGCGGAGATAGAACGAATCGTTCTCCATCCGCATTCGGTTGGTGTCGGTACGAAAGCGACCCGTATTGATGCAGAGCATCACATCCTGGGCTTCGGCATCCTCGCGATTGATGTAGTGGGCGTCGCTCGTGGCCACGAGCGGAATGCCGATTTTTTTCGCCAGGTCGACCGCCGCCTCCAGCTGCAGTCGCTGGATCTCGACCCCGTTGTTCATAATTTCCAGAAAATACCGCTCGCCAAACAGGTTCTGGAACCAGCGGGCGATCTCGGCCGCCTCCGCCAGGTCGCGCGAATCGGCCCCGCTGCCGCGGATCAGCGCCGAACTGAGTTCGCTCGACACGCAGCCCGAAAGGCAGATGATTCCCTCGCTATGGGCGGCGAGAATCTCCTTGTCGATTCGCGGTTTGTAATAAAAGCCTTCGAGCGAAGCGAGCGAAGCGAGTTTGACCAAGTTCTTAAAACCTGCGCGATTCTGCGCCAAGAGAGTCAGGTGGTAGCTCGCTTCTTTGCTGCTGCCCGCGTCTTTCTTGTCGTGCCGGCTGCCAGGCGCAATGTAAGCCTCATAGCCGATGATCGGGTTGAGCCCCTCTCCCTTGGCCTTGCGATAGAACTCGAGCGCCCCATGTAAATTGCCATGGTCGGTCAGGGCCAGGGCGTTCATCCCATGCGCCTTCGCACGTTTGACTAGGGCCCCAATTTCGCTGGCTCCGTCGAGCAGGCTGTAGTGCGAGTGACAGTGAAGGTGAACGAAGGGGCGCGGAGCGGCTGATTCGGACGTCATAAGGGGCAGTCCCTGCGAGGAGAATCCTGGCGTCGTGCGAACTTCCCATTCGCACGCTCGCAACACGCAGTATACCGGTTACTGCTACGGTCGCGATTCACTGGTCGAATAGATTCCAGTCGGGATTGCGAAACCGAGTAGCGATCCCTTGCCAGATTACGCAATCCGGCTGGTCAATCCGCCATCGATGACCACCGTCTCGCCAGTGATGTAGTCGTTGGTAACGAGCAGCCGCACGACTTCGGCCACCTGCTCCGCCGTTCCTTCGCGATGCAGCGGAATGCGGTGCTTGAGGTTGAGTTCTTTCCGCTCGGCGGTCATGTCGTCGTGAAACCGCGTGCGGATGACGCCCGGTGCGACGCAATTCACGCGAATGTTGAAATCGGCCAGATCGCGGGCCAGCGAACGTGTAAATTGAGGGATGGCACCTTTGGCGGTCGCGTAGGCGATTGCGCCCGGCACACCGCGAATTCCCGCCGTAGACGAAACGGTGATGATGCACCCTTCACCTTGCGCCTTCAAATGCGGCAGAGCTGCCTTGGCGAGATAGAAGTTGGCATTGACGTGCAGGTCCATCGTCGCTCGCCACTGCTCGGCCGATATCTCGTCGATTCTGCCGGGCGAAGGGCCGCCGGCGTTGTGCACCAGCACGTCGAGCCGACCGAAATGGGCGACGGTCTTCTCGACAGCGGCGGTGCAGTCGTCCGCTTGAGACATGTCGCCGGTGAAGAGCAGGATGCGCCGCTGGAGTGCTTCAACGGCTTGCTTGAGATCCGCCGCCGGCTGGCCCAGATTTCGTGCGACGACGGCGACATCCGCCCCTTGCCGCGCCAGATCGACGACGATCGCCGCGCCAATTCCCAGCGTTCCTCCGGTGACGAGTGCGGTTTTACCTGCCAAGTCCATCGATTCACTCCTCACCTGCGTTATGAAAACTACGGTCCGGGCGCCGGTCGCCACGCTTCCGATCCCGCGGCGCTACGTGTGTTCTCCCGCTTGCTGCATGCGGCGTGCGACGACCTCAGAGTCGAGCCGAATGATCTCGCCGTCGACCTGCAAATCGGTCCGCAGCAAGTCTTCGTCGGAGGCTGGGGGTTCGGCAAACGTCCATTTCACGACAAACGCTCCGATCTGGATTCCCTGCCCCTCGTAGACTGGTGGCCAGAATTCCTCGCCCCGCCGCGCCAAAAGCCTTGCCAATAGACGTGTCGCCCTGCCCGAGAAGCCCCCCAAGGCCATCTCCATATGCCCTTGCGACTCGCGGTGGATATAAAACACGAAGGCCGCATCGCCAGTACCCGGCGTCCACGGGACGCAGCCCCACTGGCCGTTTGCCATCTCGTAATAGATGCCCGGCTCTTTCGAGGCCTGTCCCTTCGTCGCCAGCCGGAGGCCACCACAACACGACGGCGGTTGCGGATCGTTGTCGCGGTAGCGCAGAAATACCGGACAACTCCGCTTGCCGGGTTCCGGCAAGCCGTCTTGCGACTCGAACGGTTCGCACCCGAACGCATTGGCCAGGAGCAGTTCCACCACTGGGTTACTCTTTGTGCTCCCCAAACAGACGAGAGCTTTGTCCCCGGCGGTTCCTTCGAATGCTTCGTACGCCGTGCGGGCCCGTTCGCGGCACTCGTCGAGAGCCGCTTGCCCCGGACTCCAGACCAGCGACTGATGCAAATGCTCCGGATGGGGATCGGACTGCGAACTCGCGGCGGACCGGAAATTCTCGGGTGCAACACCTTCCACACCCTGAGCGGCAATCCGGCGATGCTTCGCGGTTCCACCGAGCGTGGTCACGCCCGAGAGAAGCTCGCCCAGCAGCACCGAATCGGAAGCCACCACCCACGCATCGTCGAGCGAGCCTTCTGCCTCCCCCGAACGAACTCCGACGCAAAGCACCAGCCGCTTTCGTCGGGCTAGAATTTCCCAAAAGTGCTCGGGCTCCACACCGAAGAGCCGACCCGGCAACTCTTCAGCCGTCGCGTAGCCCCGGTCGATCAGGAATTCGCACAGCTTCGAGAGGGCATCGAGCGGGACGTACTTAATCTCATTCTTGAGCAACGAAGCGACCTGATGCCGGTCGAGCCCCGTGTACTCGCAAATGTTCTTGATGGTTCCGGGGCGCTTACGCGGGTCAGGAACGTGTCCCACCACCTCCGCCAGTCGGAATGAATATCGCATCCCCCTACCTCCCTACTACCGCTAAGGCGAACGATTTCGCAATTGTGCGTCTCGGGAAACTACCCACCGTTGCAACCGACAGCGGTAACGGCATTTCCGACGAATGAAATTCCATTAGCATGGCAAAGTATCGCCACTAAGGGAACTCAACCGCTGTTGGGCGTTATAAGCGGTAAGGTGAAACTCGGCAACCATAGCGCCGCTAGCGGGCCCGCCGAGCGTGCCGCTGGCTGAAGTAGTCGATGAACACTTCGCCTTGCGGCCGGCTGGTATCGACGAGCAGCCGCTCACAGCCGTTGCGCTGCGCGATCTCTTCGAGCTGGGCATTGTGCCGCTTGACCGCTGCCAGATAGGCGTGGCGAAGATCCTCGGTTTGGGCCAGATATTCGTCGGGGGATTCGAGCCCCACGAATTTGACCATGCCGTCAAGCTCAAACGCCAATTCGTCGTGATGCATGATCTGGATCAACACGACCTCATGCTTGTCATAGCGGAGGCGCTGCAGGACCGGCTCGAGCTGGTCGAGGTCCGTGAAGAAATCGGAAAAGAGCATCACGATCTCGCGGCGTCCCAGCCGGCCAGCAACGTCGCTTAAGCAGTCGGCCATCGCGGTCTTCTCGACCGCCTCCAGCTCGTCGAGGTGCTCGGTCATCCGCACGACCTGCGCCATGGAATTGCTGGGAGCCACAAAGCCGCGGACCTGGCTGTCGAACGTCACCAGCGAAACCTTGTCGCTCTGCCGGACGATCGAGTAGCCAAGCATCGCCGCCATCTGCGAAGCATAGAGCAGCTTCTGCATGCGCCCCTCGCCGTAGCGCATCGACGCGCTCACATCGAGCAGCAGGTGGCAGACGAAGTTGGTCTCGAGTTCGTACTGTTTGACAAAGTATTTTTCGCGTGTGAAGTAGACCCGCCAGTCGACGTGCTTGGGATCGTCTCCGGGGACGTACTCGCGATGCCCGGCGAACTCGACCGCGAACCCCGACAGAGGCGACTTGTGGGCCCCAGCCAAATTGCCGATCACCAGGCCGGCCGGGTCCAAATGCTGGTCGGCAACGTGGCCAAGCACTTCGGGGTCGAGGTAGCGGGAGAGGATGGACCGTGTCAAGTAATGGAACCCCTATTGGAAGGACCAATTGGCCATTCTATCTCTACGCCGCTGGCCTCTCATACTTCCGATCTGCCGGCACCGCCTCGAAGAGCATGTCGATCAGCTTTTCGCTATTAAGTCCGCTGGCCTGGGCGGCGTAGTTGCCGGCGATCCGGTGGCGGAGGGCTGGCTTGGCGACAGCCTGGACGTCGGCCACTGAGGCGTGATAGCGGCCGTAGAGGATAGCTCGCGCCTTGGCACAAGTGACCAGCGTCAAAAGCCCGCGCGGCCCGGC
>JALORD010000311.1 GCA_025459145.1 Pirellulaceae bacterium
GATGTCGAACTGGCCGACGACTTCCCCGAGCCGATCCGGTACGACGCGGAAAAGCTCGTGCTGGCCTACCGGGGAGTCATGACACGAGCCAGCCGCCAGCGGCTGCGTGGAATGAGCAAGGACTTGCCGTTTCAATTGGCGGTGGACCGGTTGTTTGCCGTCGCCGCCGCTGATCGTGCGGCGCAAGGTCGCTGGTTTACGTGTGGTGGACTTAGTCTGGCCGTGCTGGTGTTGCTAGGAATCTCGCTGGCAGCCCTCTCTTGGCCCGGCGCTCACGAGCAGGTCGAGGAAGTGCTCGATCTGGATGGGCCGCCCCCGGCGGTCGTGGACGTCGAACCGGCTGACGTTTCGGAAGCGGTCGAAGCGGCCGATTCGCCAAACGACGAGACCGGTGAACCGCTGCTGGTCGACGAACAGCCCGCCAGCAGCTAGCTCATCCCGGTACCGTGATCCGTTCAATTCGCAGGGGCGCCGAACTTCTGGGACGGGGCTTGCGTAAAAGGAATGACGGGCCGCCGCCCAGGAGGCTTTTGGAGGCGGCCGAGTTCGGTCATTTCGCGGCAGGGATGTTGCCAGTCCAGCCCGTCCCGCGGCTCTTTGGGGCTGCACCAGGACGAGCAGCCGGGCGCTTTCTAGGCAATACGTCTATCGGTATCCCGGCCCGCCAATTGTCGACCTTCCTGCCCCTAAGCAATTGGCGGACAGGGATTTAGGCATCTGGCGAATACGAAAAACTGGACTGCCTTCGCGAAACGTGCATAATAGGCGGAGATTACGTGTCGGCCCGAATATGCTGATCCGTTTTCTCTTCCTCCCTCACGGCAATGCTGACTCACGAAACCCTCATCCAGCTCGGCATTGGACTGGGACTGCTCGTGGGACTTGTCGTTGTGGGAGTGCTGGTTGTGCAAAGGTTTCGCGGTGGTGCCGCTGACGATGGGGTCGGGAGCAGCGACCTGCTCTCGAAGTTCCAAGAAATGCGGCACGAAGGTGACATCAGCGAAACGGAATACCGAACAATAAAATCGGTGCTGGGCAAGCAGCTCAAGCGCGACGTAAAGGACGGCAATAACAAGGGTTAGAGCCAGCGACAGGGATCATAACGCATGATCCGGCCGCTCCGGCTGTAGGGGGCATACGACGTATGCCCGCCACGTAGCCTGTGTTGTCGCTTTGATCGCGATTCGGCTTCCGGGCTCGCTAGCACCGATGAAGCGTAGATCGATAGTCGTAGCTCGACGAATGCGGACAAGGATGCCCCTTTAGGTTGCTGGCCGGATTTCCGGCGAGCCCCCTTCGAGCAGCACCTGGGACTCACACACCACCGGCGAAATGCTCGTCAGTGGTTGGCCGAAAGGAGACAACATGCCCGCAGGAAAGGATCTGGGCGGAGGGCGTCGTGGGACAAGCACCACGAAGAAGAATGCCTTCTGCTCGTTCTGCCGCAAGAGCTACCGCGACGTAGGTCCGCTCGTCGAGGGGCCCGGCGACGTTTACATCTGTGGCGAGTGCATCGACCTGTGCCAGTCGATTCTGGAACAGGAGCAGCGCCGCCGCGGAACAACGAAGCCGCTATTCAACCGAATTCCGACGCCGCGCGAGATCGTCGCGCAGCTCGACAACTACGTGATCGGCCAGGGTCAGAGCAAGAAAGTGCTCGCCGTGGCAGTTCACAACCACTACAAGCGACTGTCGCTCGGCTACGAGGGGAGCGACGTCGACATCGAGAAGTCGAATATTCTGCTGCTCGGGCCCACGGGCTCGGGCAAGACGCTCCTGGCCCGGACATTGGCCCGAATCCTGAACGTGCCGTTCGCCATTGGCGATGCGACGACGCTGACCGAAGCGGGCTATGTCGGCGAGGATGTCGAGAACCTACTGCTCAAGCTGCTCCACGCCGCCGATTTCGATCTCGAATCGGCCCAGCGGGGTGTCTTGTATATCGACGAGATCGACAAGATCGGGAAAACGAGCCAAAACGTCAGCATCACCCGCGACGTGTCGGGCGAAGGGGTGCAGCAGGCCCTGCTGAAGATGCTCGAAGGGACCGTCGCCAATGTTCCGCCGCAAGGGGGCCGCAAGCATCCCGAGCAGCAGTACATCCAGATGGACACGACCAATATCCTGTTCATCTGCGGCGGCACGTTCGTCGGCATCGAAGACATCATCCGCAAGCGGCTCGGCCGCAAGACGATGGGCTTCGGCTCGACGTGCGGAATGCGGAACGAGGCCGACCTGTGCGAACTGTTGCCGCAGGTGCAGACCGAGGACATCCTCGAATACGGCCTGATTCCCGAACTGGTCGGCCGGCTGCCGGTGTTGTCGTCGCTGGCGCCGCTCGATCATGCCGGTCTGGTTCGCGTCCTAACCGAGCCGAAGAACGCCCTCCTGCGGCAGTACCAGACGCTGTTCGAAATGGAAGACTGCCATCTCGAGTTCTCGCCCGATGCCTTGCAAGCCATTGCCGAAAAGGCCCTGGTGAAGCGGACGGGAGCGCGGGGGCTGCGTTCGATCGTCGAACAAGTGATGACCGACATCATGTTCGAGCTTCCTGACCAGCCGAAGGGAAGCCGCTACGTGATCGATCAAGACGTGGTTCTGGGGCGCCGGCCGCTCTTTACGCCCGCTGCCGAAGCGATGCAAAAGAGCGCGTGATCGCGAAGACACGGATTTGGGGTAGGTAGGTAGAGCGATTGCCATCGAGCCGGCGGACTTCCTTTGGGGAGTCCGCCGGTTTTTTTTGTTGGAGGTTGTCCTGCGACTACTGCTTGACGGGCGACAGCCGTACGCCCCGCAGGTCGAGCAGGGCTCCGTTAATCGGCCCGTCGCTCTGAATCACCAGTTCGCCCAAACCCGCGGGCAAGCGGACGGCGCCCAAATCCTTGCCGCGATAGTCGTCCCAGGTGCCGGTGCCGGCCACGATGCCGCCGAGCGTCTGCCCGGCCACGGTGACGCGGACGCTGTTCCCCGCGGCGCCGTTCTCGCAGGCGTAGTCGAGAACAACGCGATAGGTCCCCTCGGCGGGAACTTCAAACGACCAAGCGGCATGATCCTCGATGCTCTGCCAATAGCCGAGATTGCGGTATTTTTCTTCGAGCACGATCGTCGGACCATAGACGCGGGCATTGGTCGCCAACAGCCGGATCGAGCCATCGACAAACGGGCGGACGACCTCGGGCTCGTTGCCGGCGAGTTTTTTCGGCGGCGGGGCGCTCGCGCGGAGGTACGCGGCCAGATCGGCCAGTTCCGGGGGCGAAATGTCCTTCTCGATTCCTTCGGGCATCAGCGATTTGCCGCTGGCCCGCAACTCCTCGATCTCGCCGCGGAGGATCGTCGTCAGTTTGCCTTCGGCCGCGGCAAGCGAAATACTCGTGGCCGTTTCTTCCCGCAACATCCCGCCGACGACGCGGCCGTCGTCCAGCCGCACGAGATAATCGAGGTACTTGTCCTCGACGGCCCGGTTCGGATCGAGGACGGCGACGAACATCGCCCCAGCCGAGCGATCGGAAAGCGCGGCGAGGTCCGGCCCGACCGAGTGTCCCTGGCCGTCGAGCCGGTGACAGTTCGCACACCGTTTGGCAAAGACCTCTTTGCCGCGGGCCGCGTCGGCCTGGTGCACCGCAGCTGACGCGAGATACTCCTCGACAAGCTTTTGCCGGTCGCTCGTCACACGGGCCGCGAGCACTTTCTCGGCCCGCGCGCGGACTGCTTCGCTTCGGCTGGCCACGAACTGCTGCCGGCGACGGGCATCGACCTGGCTTGCCGGGATTTTGCCGTCCTCGATCGCCGTCAGAAGTGCCATTGCCCAGGGCTCCCGGCTGACGAGCGTGTCGAGAATCTGGCCGCGGAGCGCCGGCGTATGCGCCGGCCAGCCGGCCAGAGCCAGCGCCGCAAACTGTTCCGGCTCGATCCGGGCCAGGGCGGCCAGTGCCGCCGACTGGATGGCCGACGGCTGTTGCGGAGCGAGCAGGCCGACGAGCAGTTCGCGGTCCTCCTCCTTGCCCGCAAGCCCGCGGCCGAGCAGCCGGATCGCGGCCGTGCGGTAGGTCGTCTCCTGGCCGGCGGCTTTATCCTCGCCTTGAGCCAAGCGTCGGGCGTCGGCAAACAGCGATTCCAGCGAACTTGCGCCTTCGCCGGCGACGAGTGTATCGAGCTTGATTTTGCGGCGTTCGAGTTCATCGAGCAACCGGCCGACGGCGGCCAGTTGCCAGAGCTTGATCCCGCCAGCGCTTGGCTTGATCGCCGCGTCGATTGCGGTGCGCATCGCGTCGTCGCTCCCCAGGCCTGCGGCAATGCCGAGCAACTTGTCGACAATCGCCGCTGGGGGCTCGCCATTCTCGGCGGCGAGGACGCGGGCGAGTGCGGTGCCGATGTTGTCTTTCTTGATCGAGCTGAGGGCGGCGGCAACCAAGTACGGATCGTCAGCGTTTTCGAGCAAGATTTGCCCAAGCCGGGTGCCGCACGAATTGCATTCCGACTCGCCGAGCGAGTAGGCGACCTGCATCCGAACCTGCGGATCGTCGTCGCCGGCCATTCGCAAGACGGCTTGGATCAGCTTGCCGCTCGCCGAGAGCTGCGGCTCCGAGAGGCGGACCGCGTGCCTGCGCACGCCCGGGTGCGGATCGGCGAGAGCAGCGAGGAGCAGATCTTCGGTTAGCCCGTCCAGCCCATCGAGTGTGCAGAGGGCATGCAGGCGAGTCTGCGACCGGGATGAATTGCGGGCCAGCTTCGCGAGCGGCTCCTTCGCCGCGGCGTCAGCCCGCCAGAGGAGCATTTGCTGGGCAAGATCGCGCTGCGGGCCGTTGGCGGAATCGAGCGCCGCGACGAGGCCAGCCGTGTCCATCTGGTCAAGCCGGGCGATGGGGCGCGGCGGCTTCCCGTCTGGGTAGATCCGGTAGATCCGCCCCCTGTCCTCGCCGGCGCGAACTTCCAAGTTCTTCAAGAATTCCTCAGGAATCCACTTCGGGTGTTCGACGACGAAGCGGTACATGTCGGCCACCCACAGAGCACCGTCGGGACCGGTGCGGCACATGCTGGGGCGGAACCAACTGTCGGTCGACGCCAGGAACTCGCTTCCCACTTCGTCCGGCCGGCTGGTGAACGTCGTGCCGGCGGGGGACATCAGCTCGCGATGAACCAGATTGTGGACCGGCTCGCAGACAAACGAATTGCCCGCGAACTCTGGTCCCAACAGGTCATCGCGATAGACGATCTGGCTGCAGGCGCTTGTGAACCGGTTGGCTTTGTTTTCGTCGTTGAAGCGGGCGAGCGTGACGCTGCGCGGATAGACCGGGGCGGCGCCCGGCGACACACTCACTTGTCTCTTGTTCGGCGGCGGCGCAACGTGCGGGTTGCGGCGGAGGTATCGCTCGTCGAGCGTGTAGTGCCACATCGGGTCACTGTTGTTGCCGCCGAACCAGTTCCCCCAGTCGTCCTGTTCGCGGCCGAACTGGGTCTGGCCGGCGATGGCCTCGAGCGCGCCTGTGTCGGGACGAATCCGCAGGTCGCGGCCGCTGACGTTGACCTCGTTCGCTCCCTCTCCCTCTGGGAGAGGGTTGGGGTGAGGGTCGAGTGCGGCGAGCGTTTTGATGATTCCGCCGCTGTCGCCGTTGCCGACGTACAGCCAGTTGTCGAGACCCCACCGCAGTCCGTTCACCCGGTGCTGCTGGTTCCCTTCGCCAAAGCCGCGATAGAGGACCTTTTGCACGTCGGCCACCGAGTCGCCGTCGGTATCCTCGGCATAGAGAATGTCCGGTGCAGCGGTGACGAGAATCCCCTTCCGCCAGACCTTGACGCCCGTGGGAAACGGCAGCTTGTCGAGGAATACCTTCGCCTCGTCGTACTTGCCATCGCCGTTGGTGTCGGTGAGCACCTTCACGCGGCCGCCGGGGACGCCAAATTCGTCGCCTTCCTTGCGCCAGGTGATTCCGTTCGGATAGTCGCGCATCTCGACGACCCACAGCCGGCCGTCAGGGCCCCAGTCGAATGCGACCGGATCGACCACGAGCGGCTCGGCCGCCACGAGCTCGATCTTGAATCCCGGCCGGACGTGAAGCGCCGCGAGCGACTCCGCGGGCGACAAGGGCCGCGTCATCTCAATCTTCGGCGTCTCGCTGGGCGCGCTGGCGGGCGCGCTCACCTGCGAAACCCGCCGCAACACACTCTGAGCTGCCCGTTCCGACTTCCGATCTCCGACCTCCGACCTCCCAACTGCCGGCGCGGCCGGCCGCGGCACCCCCGTCTG
>JALORD010000312.1 GCA_025459145.1 Pirellulaceae bacterium
CCGGGAGAACCCAGCCATGGACGGAAAACCTGCGTTCGGCCGCTTCGGCATCGCCGCCATCTCGGTCTACGAACCGGCATGGGTGTTGGAAAACGCCTGGTACGGCGACACGATTCCGCGCAAATTCGTCCATCACACGGGCATCGAGGCCCGGCCGATCTCGCAGGAAGACGAGGTAACGATGGCCGTGCGGGCGGTCAAAGGACTGCAGCGTGAGACGGGCTGCGACCTGGCCGACTGTGCGGGGCTGGTGTTCGTCTCACCTTCTTTCGTGCCGCTGGCCGCCGCCCGCCGATTCCTCACCCCCGACCAGTTGCGCCGCGAGCGGCTCGGTCGTGCTGCCCGGCAGGTCGCCCGGCGACTATCGATTGGCGATGCACTCGCCGTGGGAATTAATTGGTTCTGCAGCGGTTATGCCAAGGCCATCGCGTTAGCGGCCGAACGGATCCTGCCGCGGATCGATATGGGTGCGAATCAGTTCCTGCTAGTTGTCACCGCCAGCCGCATCAGCCGGATCACGGATTACTCCTGCAAACAATCGGGAGCTCTATTTGGCGACTTGGCGACGGTGACGATGCTCTCGCGAAAGGAGAGCACTCGCTACCCGGTCCATTTGGAGGTCCTCCACGCGGCGGCCGAGAAGCGCCCTGCCGAGGGCGTGTTCTTCGACTTTCACCGCCGCACGAACGTCCTTGCGCCGGCCGACGATGGCGGCAAAGTGAGCGACCCCGAGCGCGTGGTGTTTTCGCTCGACGGAATGGGAATCGCCGACGCTGCCCCGCGGGCCATGGCGGACGCCCTGGCATCTTCACTGGCCACAGCCCGCGTTGCGCCCGGGGATGTGCGGTATGTCGTCCCGCATCAGGCGGGCGCCGGAATCGTCCGATTCACGGCCATGAAGGTGGAGCAACTCGGAATCGCTGGCGAGGTGATTCAGGGACAAACCACCCGGGTTGGCAACGTCAGCTCGGGTTCCATTCCCTACGCGCTCAAGCGAAGCTGGTCGCGGCTCTCGGGAACGATTGGCTGCCCGACAGCGGCCGTCGGCGACCCGGGAAGGAAGGAAGTTTCACAGGGCTGCGTCCTCTTGCGTGCAACACGGCGGCACGAACGACTCGCGCGGACGGCAGCATAGCAGCGCTTGCCGAATTGCGGCGTTCGCGGTCAGGCGACTCAAGAATCTCGCTCGCAATTATTGGGCTGCCGAATACTCGGGCTTCCAGATCCAGGGGAGCACGTTCGCGCGCTTGGCATACGTTTCCCACTGGGCGATCATTGCCGCTAGCCGCTCGGGCTCTTGGGCAGACAAATCGTGTTGCTCCGTACGGTCGGTCGTCATGTTGTACAGCTCCCACTTCCCCGCTGGGCCTTTGGCAACGAGCTTCCAGTCGCCGGCACGTACCGCTCGATTTCCTTCGTGTTCCCAGTAAATCGCGTCGCGGGACAACATTTCGCCGCGGAACGCCGGCGCTAGGCTCAAGCCTTCAAGCGGCGTGATCGGCAGACCATCCCGCTCGCGAGGATACTCGGCTCCCGCCAAATCCACACAGGTGGCCATGATGTCGACGAGATGCCCCGGCTGTCGCTCGAGTTCTCCGCGGCGTTTGATCCCTTGCGGCCAGTGGGCGACGAGCGGCGTCGAGATTCCGCCTTCGTGGACCCAGTGCTTGTACTCCCGAAACGGCGTATTGCTGACGTTGGCCCAGCCCCGGCCATAAGCAACGTACGTATCGGCAGGACCCGGCATCACCCGCGGGCCCATGCGAACAGGGAATCCGTCCCGCGTTTGCGGCGGCACGCTTCCTGGCGGCAAGAGCGCATCAGCATTCAAGGGAGGAAACGTCGGACTCTCCGGGCGGAGAATATTGGGGTGATTGGCGTTTCCCGTCCGTCCCATCGCTTCGGCACAGCCGCCGTTGTCCTGCATAAACAGAATGAGCGTGTTGTCGAGCCGCCCCGTCCGCTCTAGTTCTGCGACGATCTGGCCGATGCCCCGGTCCATGCGGTCGATCATCGCCGCATAGACCTCCATGCAGCGGGTTTCCCAGGCTTTGTCTTTGACCGCATCCCAGTCTTCGGCAGCCGGGGTCAATTCCGTATCTTTCGGCACCAGCCCTAGTTCCTGCATGCGCGCGAGTCGTGCCTGGCGAATGGCGTCATAACCTGCGTCGTATCGCCCCCGGTATTTCGCAATGTCCTCGTCGAGGGCGTGCATCGGCCAATGGGCTGCCGTGTAGGCGACGTACATAAAGAGCGGCTGCTCGGCGTGATCACGCGAGTGATCGGCGATGAACCGTACAGCATGATCCGAGATCGCATCCGTGTAGTAGTACTGCTTGGGCTGATACTCGCGGTCGGCATAGGCTGAGATGGGCTGGTTGTCGCGAGTCAGCGTCGACGGGTCGAAAAAGCTCCCCGCACCATGGATCGTGCCGTAAAACCGGTCGAATCCCCGCTGCAGGGGCCAATTGTGCTTGGGCCCTTCGGGACCGGCATGACGAGTGACGTGCCATTTTCCGACCGCGTAGGTGCGGTAGCCTGCAGGCCGGAGCGCTTCGGACATGGTCAGGCAATTCCGATTCAGATTCCCGCGATACCCGTCGAGCCCCTTGTCCTCCATCATGTGTCCCACCCCGGCTTGGTGCGGGTAAAGACCCGAGAGGAGACTGGCCCGCGTCGGACAGCAGCGGGCCGTGTTGTAGAACTGCGTGAACCGCAGTCCGCCCGCCGCGAGCCGGTCGAGATGGGGTGTTTCGATCTCGCCCCCGTAGCACCCAATATCCGAATACCCCATGTCATCCGAAAGGATGACGACGATATTGGGACGCTCCGCCGCTGGCGAGGCAGCTGCCAAGGCCATCCACAAGGTCGCCGCGAGGTGAATGACGCTCGCGCGGAGCGCACAAGAAGACTTATTCATGTGAAGAGGAGAGCCGCCGTGGCTTGAAGTTCGTCCGATACCGATACTGGAGAATCCCGTCGTCTGCTACGGTACTTTGCCGATCAGGCGTCTGGCAAGCCGCTGCGCAACATTGCCGCGCGGCGGACTGCTTCTCTAGACTTGCCCAGGAGTCGAATTCATTCTGCGTTCCAAGGCGATTTCCTGTCATGACCGCTACGCACGTTGAACACAAGTCGCAGGGCCCGGCGGTCGTTCGCTGTGCCGTGCTCACGATTAGCGACACGCGAACCTTGGCAAATGACATCGGCGGCGACACGCTGATCGCTCACCTGACCGCTGCGGGACATGTCGTCGCGACGCGGGAAATCATTCCCGATGACCCACAGCCGATGCGATCAACACTCCTGAAACTTCGCGAGCAACCCGAGCTCGATGCCATCCTGATGACCGGCGGAACGGGCATCTCCCGCCGCGATCAAACGTTTGAAACCGTCAACTCGCTGCTCGACAAAGTGCTTCCCGGGTATGGCGAATTGTTTCGCCAACTCAGCTACCTGGAGATTGGTCCGGCAGCCATCCTCAGCCGAGCGGTGGGGGGCCTCCTGGGAAGCAAGGTCTTGCTCACGATGCCCGGATCGCCCGCCGCAGTTCGGCTGGCGATGGAGAGAATTGTCGTCCCTGAGCTTTCGCACCTGGTCCGGGAAGCTCGCCGCTAGGGCCGCATCATCAGGCCGCGATTGGCAGCCGCCCCACGTCGTTCGAAGTGCCAATCGCCATCGCCAGGACCTCTTCGGCCAGATGGCGGTAGTCTTCCGCGCCGTTGGAGGTCGGAGCGTACTCAAAAATCGATTGTCCGAAACTGGGTGCTTCCGCCAGCCGGATGTTGCGGCGAATCCGCGTTTCAAATGTTCGGGCCTCGGTCCAGATGCAGTCGCTCGTCCGCTCGCGGGTAAAATACTGGTCAATGTCCGACGAGACTTCCGCGGCTAGGCGCGTATTGGCGTCGTACATACACAGCAGTACGCCTGTCAGGCTGAGCTGAGGATTCAATCGCTTGCTGACGAGCTGAATCGTTCGCAGCAGCTTCGACAGGCCATGCAGCGCCAAAAAATGCGGTTGCAGCGGCAGGAACACCTCGCGGACCATCGTGAGCGCATTGAGGGTTAATACGCCCAGCGACGGCGGGCAATCGATGAGCAAATAGTCAAACGTCTCCTGGTCTTGCGCCAGTTTGTCACGGAGGATCACTTCGCGGCCGACTTCGCCCGCCAGCTCCACTTCGGCAGCCGCCAGATCGAGGTGAGCTGGAACGAGCCACAGGTTCTCGCCGACCTGGGTCCGGACATCCGCCAGGGACAAGTCTCCCGTCAGAACATCGTAGACGGAGGGTTCGCCGTCGCGCCGCGAAACGCCGAGGTGCAACGAGGCGTGGGCCTGGGGATCCAGATCGTACAGACAAACCCGCTGTCCCCGGGCCGCCAGGGCAGCGCTCAAGTTCACGGCGGAAGTCGTCTTGCCGACTCCGCCCTTTTGATTCATGACGGCAATGCTGCGCATGGCGATACCTTCCCTGGTCGACAGCGATGCGGAGGCCAAAACACAGCTCGTCCTGACCTCCGAGGCGGCGGGATTATAGGACGGCTCATGCCTGACGGACAGACAAAAAGTCGGACCGCATTCGGAATCTGGGGATTTTGGGCAATTTTCGCGGCCGGGCAATGCGGTGACCCGCTGCATCCCAGGGTCCGGGACAATTCCTTCACAATCGTACCGATGAGACGATCCGCGCGTCTCTTGGCCAAAGACGCTTTTGCCATTCTCGATTTTGCTACGATCACGTCGAACTCGTCAGCCCGCTCCCCAATAGGAAAGAGTGCGGCTCACCGCGAAACGCATGTTGCTCTGGTTCGAGAAGAGATTCCGGGGTAGGAGACGCCGGTTCTCTGGCTTTGGTTCGCGATTTCTGATGCGACATTTTTGAGACTGCACCATGCGGCAAACCCCTTCCGAAACGCCCAGGCTGCTGGGCAGCGTGGCACTCCGATACCGAGGTCCTGCCTCGTGGGGCACCGGTGGGGCACCCACACCGCAGATTCAAATTACTGCCGTCGGCACCGGCGGACTTCCCCCTTCGGCTGCCTCTGCCACTGGCGAGGGCCTATCGCGGACCCGCGAAATGACGCTGGCCCGGCTGGAGGCGGTGCTCTTTTTGGCCCGAGAACCGCTCACCAGCCGGCGATTGGCACAGTACGCCAACTTGGCGGACGGGACACAGGCTCGTACACTGGTCCGCCGATTGAACGAGCTTTACGATGCGGCTGGCAGGGCCTTTCGCGTGGAGCAGGTGGCGGGGGGATTTCAACTGCTGACGCGGCGGAAATTCGCGCCGTGGCTGCGCAGGCTGGCTCACGTCCCGGGCGAGACGCGATTGAGCGCACCCGCCCTGGAAACGCTGGCCGTGATTGCCTATCGTCAACCCGTACCAAGGGCCGATATTGAAGCGATCCGCGGGGTCAACTGTGGCGAAATCCTGCGGCAATTGATGGAACGCGACCTGGTGCGAATCAGTGGTCGCGGCGAAGACCTGGGTCGTCCCTACCTGTACTCGACAACAAAGCGGTTCCTGGAAATATTTGGACTGGTTCAGCTCGATGAACTCCCCCGTGCCGATGCCCTGCGCTCCCTGCCACTCCCGGCTTCGCCGCCGCCTCTAGGCGCGCTGGTAATCGCCGAGGAGTCATCGCCGGACAGCCAGTACGATAGCCAAGCTGACGATCTCGACTACGATACTGCCCAAGACGCTGGTACTGCCGAAGACACAGACGAACCGGAATCCCTAGAAGAGTAACTGACGTTTCCCAGAAGGAGTGCGAAGTGAGTGTTTCGATCCTGACTGCGACGATGCTGGAAGAAGAGGTGCGGAGGTCCCGTTGGGCTCGTCGCGTCGTGAGCGAGCCTCGTTTGGACGACGAAGACGATCTCGACGAGGACGACGTGGACGACGAAGAAGACGACGACTGGGACGATGACGAAGAAGAGGACGATGACCTCGAAGAGGAGGAAGAGGACGACCTCGAAGAGGAGGAAGAGGAAGACGAGTTGGACGACGAGTGGGAGGAAGTCGGCGAAGACGAGTCCGACGACGAACTGGAAGACGACGATGAAGACGATGACGACGAGGATGACGACTGGGACGACGATGACGAGGATGACGACGATGACTGGGAGGACGAAGACGAAGTAGACGAGGAAGAGATTATCTGAGCCGCTCGTCCCGCTCCCGGTTCACGACTCGAGCGTCCTGCTGCCCGCGATTCCCCGGCGAATGGCGGGCCGTTTCC
>JALORD010000313.1 GCA_025459145.1 Pirellulaceae bacterium
TGGTGAGCGCCGTCGTGCACTTCTTTGCGGTGGTGATTCTGGCGCTGATCACGATCGATCCGCCGGCACCCAACGAAACGGTGCAAATGACCGCTCCGCCCGAGGAGTTGCTCGAAGAGGTCGAGGAGTTTCAGGAAGAGAAGATCGAGATCAACGTCGACGAAACGATCGTCTCGGAAGAGCGGACCGACGTAGTCCAGCAGCTTACCGCCGATGTCGTCGAAACGACCGAAACGGTCACCGTGGCGATGGATGTCGACGCAGCTCCCGTCACCGTCGAACTGAGCGATTTCGGCGAAGAAACCGCGCCCAAGAACGACCTGATGGCGACCATCGGCTCCTACACGGGAACCGGCGTTTCTGGTCGCGGCGAAGCGGTCCGCGGCCAGATGGTCGCCAAATACGGCGGCAACGACGCCAGCGAAGCCGCGGTCGCCCGGGCGCTCAAGTGGTTCGCGGCGCATCAGAACCCCGATGGCAGCTGGAACTTTGACCATCGCACGGGTCCCTGCCAGGGTCGGTGCGGCGATCCCGGTTCGCTCAGCGAGTGCCGAACAGGAGCGACGGCGATGGCCTTGTTGCCATTCCTGGGGGCTGGACAGACCCACCGCGTCGGCAAGTACAAAGAGAATGTCAACCGCGGGCTCTACTTCCTCACCAGTCAGATGAAGGTGAAGAATCAGGGCGGCCTGCAGGCGGGCGACTTGGCCCAAGGGGGCGGCAACATGTATTCGCACGGGCTGGCGGCCATCGCCCTGTGCGAGGCGTACGCCATGACCCAGGACAAGGGGCTCATGGCCCCCGCGCAACTCTCGCTCAATCACATCGTCTACGCACAGGATCCGGTCGGCGGCGGCTGGCGCTACACGCCGCGGCAAGCGGGCGATACGTCGGTCGTCGGCTGGCAACTCATGGCCCTCAAGAGCGGCCACATGGCGTATTTGGTCGTCCCGCCGGGAACGATTCAGGGCTCGATGAAATTCCTCGACTCGGTGCAGGCCGAGAGCGGCGCGAAATACGGCTATACGGGCCCGGGCGGCGGCAACGCGACCACGGCCGTCGGGCTCCTCTGCCGAATGTATCTCGGCTGGAAGAAGGACCACCCGGCGCTGCAGCGGGGAGCCGAGTTTCTCTCGACCACGGGCCCGTCGCCTGGCAATATGTATTTCAACTACTACGCCACGCAGGTCCTCCGCCAATACGGGGCCGATGAAGTGGGCGAGCCGCATGCCCTGTGGGAGAAGTGGAACACGAAGATGCGGGACCAGCTCGTCAACAGCCAGGACAAGAACGGCCACCAGGAAGGGAGCTGGATCATGAAGGGGGACCACGGCTCGAATTCCGGCGGCCGGGTCTACTGCACGTCGATGGCGACGATGATCCTCGAAGTCTACTACCGCCACATGCCGATCTACGGCAAACAGGCGACCGAAGAAGAGTTTCCGCTGTAAGCACATCGTTCGATGTGACCTAATAGCCGGGACCAAACCTGGTCCCGGATTGCCGCAACATGGGGTGGCGGCGCGAATCGGCTTCCATGGAGTCTCCAGGCCATGAGCAGCACGCCGATCCAGCGCGAGCCTGCTCGACCGGCTGCTAAGCCGAGCGATTCGCTTCGGTTCTCAATCCGCGGCCTGCTGTGGATCACGGCAGGAATCGCGGCGGCGCTGGCGCTCGTGACTCAATGGGGAGAGTTCGGTCTGGTTATTGTCCTGACCGTGGCGGGACTGGCTGCGATCTGGATCGGGCGCAAGAAATGGGAAGGGGGCGGCTTTGGGGTTCCCTTGGGCATCGCCTGCGTGATGGCGGCAGGATTTCTTTGTCTGTTTCTGGCAGCGGCTGATTCGCGACCCGCGGCTCGTCGCTCCGCCTGTAGCAACAACCTCAAACAAATCGCTCTCGCTCTGCAAATCTACAATGACGTGCATGGCTCGTTTCCCCCCGCGTACATCGCTAACGAGGACGGCCGGCCGATGCATTCCTGGCGGGTGCTGATTCTGCCCTATATCGAAGAGCAAGCTCTCTACGACAAGTATCGCTTTGACGAGCCGTGGGATGGGCCGAACAATCGGATGCTTGAAGGTTACATGCCTGGCGTCTTCCGCTGCCCAAGCGAGAAACGAACGAATCCGCCGTCGCTAATGACAAGTTACGTCGCCGTCGTCGGCCCGGAAACGGTTTGGCCCGAGGACAAGACTTCCAGGTTTGGCGACTTTCAAGATGGAGCGAGCCAGACGATTCTGGTGGTCGAGTCGCACAATGCCGGCATCCACTGGATGGAGCCGCGCGACTTGCACACCGGGCAGATGGCCCGCGAGATTAATCCCATGTACGGCCAGGGCATTTGCAGTTGCCATGGCACGAAGAACGACCGGGGACGCGGGAACGTCGCTCAAGTGGCCTTGGTCGACGGCAGCGTGCGATCGCTGGAGAATGATCTATCGCGGGAAGAATTGGAAGCGCTGCTCACGATCGCGGGGGACGAGGAAAACCCGCTCGACTGACCATGAATGTTCCGCCTAACAGCCGAGAGTCCGCCGCAGAACGACCGCCACAGTTCTCGATTCGTGGCTTGCTGTGGCTGACGGGGGGTGTTGCGATCGCCTTTGCGCTCGTGACGCAAATGGGGGAAAGTGGCTTTGTAATTCTGGCCGTGCTGGCCAGTCTGACGCTGCTCTGGTTGGGATTCAAAAGTTGGACATCGCTCGGCTTCCTCATTCCGATTGGATTTGTCGGCTGCCTGCTCGCGGTCGGTTGGCTGATGTCACAAACAGAAGAGCGATCGCGAACGCCTTCCAAACGCGGCATGTGCAGCAACAATCTCAAGCAAATTGCCTACGCTTTGCACCTTTATCACGACACGTACGGCTCCTTCCCGCCCGCGTACGTCGCCGACCAAAATGGCCGGCCGATGCATTCCTGGCGGGTGTTGCTGCTGCCGTTTATCGAACAGAAGGCCCTCTACGACGAGTATCGCTTCGACGAACCGTGGGACGGGCCGCACAATCGAACTTTGGCCGACTCCATGCCCAGCGTTTACCGTTGCCCGAGCGACCCGAGGGCGAAACCGGATTCGCCGCTGACGAGCTATCTGGCGGTCGTTGGCGCCGAAACCACCTGGCCCGGTGAAAAGGCACGCACGTTTCGCGACATCAAGGACGGGACCAGCAACACACTCTTGTTCGTCGAGTCGCACCAGTCCGGGATCCACTGGATGGAACCCCGCGACTTGCACACCGGGCAGATGGCCCGCGAGATCAACCCGTCGCACGGTCAGGGAATCTGCAGTTGCCACCCCGAGTGTGCCGGCGTGGCCTTCGTCGACGCCAGTGTTCGCTTCCTGAAAGCCACAGATGTGTCTCGTTCCGCTCTCGACGCACTGCTCACAATCGCCGGCGGCGAAGACGAGCCACTGGACTGATCTTGGCCAATGTGCGGGGAGTTCGCAAACGGTAAACGCCCCCGCAACGCGGCGTTAATCCGGCAGCGTAAAGATCCGCACGATCGCTGGGCTGCCATATTCGGCGCCGCCGATCATGACCGAGACGTTCGGCAGTGGGTATGCTGGCTGCTGGAATGCCGGTGGGCCGCAGAGGACGGTGACGCGCCGTTTGGGGTGATCGTGATTCCCCAGACAAAATACATGGGGAGCTGCAGGACGTCGTCGAACTGCTCGAGGTAACCGACGACATCGGTCGCCTCGCCGATATCGCCGCTGATCAACACCGCATCAGGGGCCTCCTCGCGCACCATCTCCAAATAGCGATCGACCACTGCCCGATTCTCCAAGGATTGCCTGATTTCCCCCTAGAAGACAGCAGTGCGTCCGGCCACGGGCCAGCAATCCTTGGTTCACAATTGATTGCCGTTGGGCCCGCTTCGGACCACAATGCAAGCCAGTTCCGGCGTCACCCACATCCTGGCCCCACAGCACAACCTCCACGATCCACGGGCCAAATGGGTTGCCAAGCTGGAAGAGTTACTAGCCCGGATGAAGCCAAGCGGCGACAATCGGAATCCTGCCCTGCCGTTTTCCCAAACAGGTTCGACCATGGCCGCCTTTACCCGCCGCCTGCATAGCTTGCTTGCAATCGTGCCTGGGGCGCTCTTGCTCGTATGCGGCAGCAGCCCATGGTTACGAGCCGCCGAAAAGCCCAATATCGTGCTGGTGCTCTTCGACGATATGGGCTGGGGACAGCCGCCAAGCTATGTCGCCGAATCGGCCCTGCGAACTCCGAATTTCGACCGACTGGCGCAACAAGGGATGCGATTCACCGATGCGCATTCCGCGGCAGCCGTCTGCACGCCCACCCGCTATGGACTGCTGACTGGGCGGTACCCATCGCGGATCGGACAGTTCGGCGTGCTGACGACGTACTCGCCGCCGCTCATCCCGCCCACTCGCCTGACGGTCGCGTCACTGCTGAAACAGCACGGCTATCACACGGCCTGCATCGGCAAGTGGCATCTGGGGATGAACTGGGTAGATGGCAAGCCGGGTACCGAGTCGCAAGTGCCGATTGGCGCCCGGATGACCGGTGGGCCCAATGACCTGGGCTTCGACTACTTCTGCGGTTTCACCCATGCCCGCAACATCGGCACGGTGATCGAACAGGACCGCGTTGTTGCGCACGTCACACCCGTCGAGAACCAGCCGCTCATGCTGAAAAAGGCGCTGGCCTATATCGATGAGCGGGCCAAGGGGGACGAGCCCTTTTTCCTCTACGTTCCGCTGTGCCCGCCGCACGAGCCGATCGTTCCCGCGGCGGCATTCGTCGGCCAGAGCGGCGCGACGGACGTCGTTCGGCAAAACCCCAAGTACGGCGACTGGGTGTATCAAGGCGATGCGATGCTGGGGCAGATACTCGAGGCCCTGGAGCGGAACAAAATCGCAGAGAATTCGCTGATAATCGCCACGAGCGACAACGGCGCGGAACAGCGCCCCTATCCGCCGCTGCGGGCCGCGAAGCGGAGCATCTACGAGGGAGGCCACCGCGTGCCGCTGGTGGTTCGCTGGCCGGGCCGAGTTAAAGCCGGAGTGACCACCGCGGAGACCGTCTGCCTGAACGATGTCATGGCAACCGTCGCAGAAATCGTGGGAGCAAAGCTTCCCGATAACGCCGGTGAAGATAGCGTCAGCCTGCTGACATTGCTCAAACACGGCGCGAGCGAGTTTCCCGTACGCGAGGCAACCGTCCATCAGTCCTCCACCGGTGACTTGGCCATTCGGCAAGGATCTTGGAAGCAGGTTTTTTTCGCCGATGGCCGCCGCGAACTTTATGACCTGGAATCCGACTTAAGCGAGACGCGCGACCGGACCGCCGAGCGGCCGGAGATTACCGCCCATCTCACACGACTGATGCAAGGCTACATCGACCGCGGCCGCAGCACGCGCGGCGCCGATCAACAGAACGATGCCAAGCTTTCCCTCCAACGCAAGGCCGCCAGGGGAAACAAGAGAAAAGCAAAGGGACCAGGACCGTGACATTGAGTGGCCACAGATTGCCGCCGAATGCGACCAGCGGGAGTATCGCGACTTTTGCACAAGCAATTGTTTTGACGTTGTTGTTGTCCGTTGATTCCTCCACGCAGTTGCTGGCACAAGATTTGGAGCGGCAACTGGCCTCCGAACCGGCCGCGACGCTGGCCCGCGCGGCGCGCGAGGAGGGCGACGCCAGGCGCGGAGCAATCCTGTTCCATCAGCCACATCTGGCGTGCGCCAAGTGCCATGTCGAGGCAGAACCCGCGCAGCGATTGGGACCTGATCTCGCGGGGCCGGCGGACGAGGCGCGCCGCATCAGCGACGAACTTTTGGTTGAGGCCATCCTGAGTCCATCGAAAGTGATCCGCCCAGGATTTGAAACGATCGTTGTCTCCACGACCGACGGCGAATCGATCCAAGGGCTGCTTGTCGAGGACCGCGCCGACTCGCTCGTCTTGCGCGACGTTGGACAGGCAGGCAAGTTGATCACCCTGTCGAAGAAGCAAATCGATCGACGCCAGATATCCGCAGTCTCGCTGATGCCAGCAGGGCAGGCGAATCAGTTGACCAGCCGGCAGCAGTTCCTGGACCTCGTCAAATATCTGATCGAGATTCGTGACGGCGGCCCGCCCCGTGCGTTGGCTCTTCAGCCCGATCCGTCGCTGGTCGCGGCGCTCGAACTCCCGGAGTACGAAACCCAACTCGATCACGCCGGACTAATCGGTGGCTGGAATGCGGGCAGCCT
>JALORD010000314.1 GCA_025459145.1 Pirellulaceae bacterium
GCTTGTTGAGTGCTCCGAAAAGCAAAGGAGCAACTCATGAGCGACATGCTGCATGCGGTTCCCCGCGCCGCCACGAGCTTCACGCGAGCTGTCGACCACTTCAGATGGTCTGTTCCCTTCGCGGAATCTGCTCACGAAAGCCTACGGCACGCGATTGCAGCATCGTGTCTCCAGCCCCAGGATTCACGCCCCGCGCCACTCAAACGCCTGCTCGATATCCCGTCCGCTCATTCACCAACTAGATATTTACGCAGTGGAACGCACTGCACGGACCGCGACACGCTGGCACTCGGGTCGTGGTCCGCGCCGTTTACCGTGCCCGAGGAATAGCCCCTCAACCAGAGGTCAAACAATGTCTGAACACACAAAGGAGATCACGATGACACAAACCACGCACATCGACATCTTCGAGACGTGCCTGCGGGAGGGCGCACAAAAGCTCGGAGACTTGCTCAAACGCCAAACTGCCTTGCGTTTCGAATTGGAGAACGCTGGCGCCGAGGCGGAGGCCAAAGGCTATCCCCAATTCGCAGCCGTCTTCCGTGCCATGGCTGCTCAGATCGGGGCGATTATCGAAAACGGCAAGGCCGACTCCGCCACCTCCAAACGGCGTGGCCGGCCGAGCAAGAACACTGCGACCGATACGGTATCCAGCGCGCAGTGACAGGTATTGGTCTGTTTATTTGTCCGCCTCCGAAATGCTCAACGACGAAAGGGAATAGTATGAACGGCCGCCTCTCAGCCAAACTAATCGCAGCCTGCCGCAACATCACGTGGTTCTTGTTCAACTACGTCCGATATGGGCGAGCTCCGCTCGCTCTTCAAGTGCCGCCGTTACAGATGGTCGGCACCCCCAGGAGACGTCACACCGCGATCGATGCCGTACGGGATTATCGAGTCGCGGAAACGGCCCGCCATGATGCGGTGCTCACCAGCCAGATGCGCGTCAACATTGGAACCTCCGCGGTCCAGCAACCGGTCACCATAGCCGTGGATGTATCTGGGTCGATGACGGGCAACGCCATCCGTCTGGTGCAGAATGAGGTGATTCGCTTCAAAAAAGAATGCGTAGAGCACCCCATCCTGAGAGAGAAACTGATCATCCAAATGGTGTCATTCGGCGGCACGGTGAACGTGGCCCCCTTCAGCTCGATCGGCCTGTTCGAACCTCCGACACTCTCTGCGACCGGGGACACGCCCATGGCAGAAGCCGTGCTGGCGTCGATCAACCAGATTCAGGGCCACTTGGCGGTCCTCACGGACGTGGCGCAACTCGAAACGGAGGTCCCCCTGTTCTTCATGATGACCGATGGTGCCAGCACGAGTTCGTCGGAGCTCATGCACTCAGCAGCCGAAGCCATCCGGGAAATCGAACGTGCGGGCCGCGGTGAATTTTACGGGTTCGGCGTCGACGAGCGAGCTGTAATGGCACTCCAGCCTCTGTTTGTCCGGCCCGTCCAGAACCTGGAAGGAGTCGACTATCACAAGTTCATGCGCATCGTAAGCCAGTCGGTGAAACACGTTTCGTGCCGCAAGATCGGCGAACGGCGCGACGTGCAGGGGATTATCCGCGGACTGCTGAAAGGACCTCAGCAATGACCTTGACGACGCGAGTCACAATCGCCGGCCGAAAGATAGTGCTGACGCCCGACCTGCTGCTGGGCGACGGGCGCGAGGCGATGGTGTACCGTCATCCGGCCGATCCGGGACTCGCCGTTAAGGTGCTCGCGACGCCCGACAGAAGCTATCGCCGCAAGCTCGAGGTGATTCTACATAATCCCTTGCGATCACCGCAGGTCGCGTGGCCCCTCAAGCGAGTGTTGTCCGCCGATGGCAAACGGGTAGTCGGCTGCACGATGCCGCTTGCAGCGCGAAAATGGCCCATCGCCTGCGCCCTGAGTAACTCGGCGCAGACACGATGGATCCACGCCGACTACCCGTGGCGTCTGACGGTTGCCATCAACCTGACCGCCGCCGTCGAGATCATTCACAAACACGACTGCGTCGTCGGCGACATATCAGAAAGCAACTGCCTTGTCGGCAAGGACGGCACGATAGTCTGGATTGATGCGGATTCGTATCAAATCACGCGGGCCGGTTGTACCTATCGCTGCGAACTGGGTTCGCCCGAGTACACGTCGGCCGAACTCAGCGGAGTCGCGTTCGCGACCGTAGACCGCACGCCGCACTCCGACGCTTTCGGGCTGCCGTGCCTCATTTTTCAATTGCTCGTGGGTCCAGGGCATCACCCGTTCGCCGCGCGTTATCTCGGCAAGGCTACTGGATTGACACGTTTGGAGCGCATCGCTCAGGGTGTGTGGGCCTATTCCGGGACGCATCGAGACTACGCTCCGCTGGATGCCGCTCCGCTGGACATTCTCCACCCCCGCCTGCAGGCGTTAATGGCGCGATGCTTTATCGACGGGCACCGGGACCCGACGGTCAGACCTTTACCCAGTGAATGGCTGGCGGCGCTCGCGGAAGTGAAGCAAGACACTGACTTCGTGACACGCATCGCGCCGGGCCTGGAAGCCGCCGCGCACGCCCGGCACTCGGCGGCAATCCGTCAAACGCTCCAGACACATATTCATACTCCCCGACCTGGCTCACCATTCACTCGCGCGAATCCGTTTCGAGCGAACGCATTCACATGCCCGTCGTACGCAAATACGCGACAGACCGCAGCCAAGTCGCATCGCAAATCGCTCCGGGTTGCGGCCCTTGTGGCCACCGTCCTGGCGGTGGCCGGCGCCGGTTGGATGCTGTTTCCCCGCGTCGAAGGCGCGGTGTACTTCAAGAAACGCGGCGATCGCTCCCTGCCCACACCCGTCCTGTATCAAGAGCTGTCCGATCCCGGAAATATCTCGCCACGGTTTCGCTCGATATTCACCGATTCCAACTCTTTCGCCGCTACCCACGAAACACAGGAGAAGACGCCATGACCGCCATGTCCAAATCACTTTTCTGGACCGTGATCGGGCTGCATGCGGCCGCTTTTCTGGCCGTCGTTACTGTGAACTCGGGCTGCTTTCGCACCGGCACTGGTTTAGCCACTACCCGGGTGCGCGAACCGAAGAACCCCCCTGAGGCGTTCCACGTCGCCGAGATCCGGGCCGCTTACCACGACAAGGAGCGAATCCTGAAACAAACTGCCCTGCTCCAAGACCTCGGCGGAAGCCTCGATGAAGCCGTCTCGCTGATCGCGGTGAGAGCACCGACCATTGACACGGTGGGAACTCGCTCGGAGTTGATCGCGATGGTGCGAACACTTCGCAAAAACGCGCAAGAAGTACTCGAGCAGGCGCCCCGGTTCTTGGCTACCGTGGACCGACTGAGCAATGACCTTGCAAAGGGGCACGGCTCATTCTCGGCCGCCGCGACACTTTTCGAAACCTACGCCGACCAAGGGCCCTTCCAACCGATAGCAGAGGATTATCGAGCCGTTGCCAGGCTCCTCCAGTCCCTTTCCGAACGCTGCCACTCGGCGCGAGCAGAAATCGTGGAAAAACACCAACGCCCCCAGTTTCTGGACACCCTGCAGTTCATTCGTCATCAAGAGCTGCTGCTACATCGCTTTGAGGCGGCGCTCTTCGCCACATTTGAGGATGAGTCCATTTTGGAGATTGAGGATTACCTGTTCCAGCTTACTGCCTACACCGGACACTATGAGGAGTTCCGTAGTTCCATTCGCGATCTGAATCGCCTCATCCCCATCTTGCAGTCCATCGACAAGGAAATGCCTCAACAAATCGACGTACCGCTCCCCCAACAGGAACCGGCCGCGCGATCCGGGACGCCTCCGGAAGCCACCGACGCTCACAACAGCACCGCCCCGGTTCAGCCACAGACTACTTCGCCGGGTGATCCAGCACTCCCGGCTCCATGTCCCGATCCCGTCGATCCAATGCCCGTTACGTCGACTGCCAGTGCCACGCCGCTTCGGACGGAGGTGAACCAAGATACCGAGCAAACTACGGACACGGACCCGCAACAAAAACCTTCGCCGTATCCCTACACCAATCGAGTGCCGCGAGAGTCGGAGAAGTCCGAGGCTAGGCGGCACCCTCACTCAAGTCAGCCTATCGCCAGCAGCATGGCGACAATCAACCCGCGTCCGGCGAACTCGAATAACACGGGCGGGGTGGTTCATTGCGGCAACATGTTCACCTCGGCGCCAATCCGACTTTGGGTGCGCTGGCGACCGGCTCGAGCGTCACGTGCTTGCCGCCTGTATCGTCGATTCAATCGCCACACAAGACCCGTCGCAACACAATGCGCACGCATCAACATGTGGTGCGAATGCAGCGAGGCACGCTGATCGCGATCTCCTTTGAAACGTCTCTTGTCGGCATGGTTTGGTTTCATTTTGTTTCGAATTCGCAACCGTCAGTTACTTAAGGAGCCCTCACATGAAATGCCAGATGTTTTCTCTCCACACACTGTTCGTGCTGATCCTGAGCATCAGTTTTCCGGGTTGCATCTATATCTCCGACCCGAAGGATGCTCCGGAGGCGTTCCAGAATCCGGAAATCAAGAAAGCCTATCGGGACAAGGAGGCCATCGCGGCTCAAGTCGCGGTCTTCCAGAAGGCGAGTGAAGAACTGCACGAACATGTCAATGGAGCATCGTCTCAGCTTATGCAAGTTCAGGACACAGGTACTCGAGCCCATTTCATGACCACCATCAGGTCGTTACGCCAGCAGGCTCAGGAGATTCTTGACAACGCTCCACGCTTCCTCGAAGCGATGGATCAGCTCTCCGCCGACATCGGCCAGGGCCGGCAGTCATTCTCGGCGGCCGCCGGGCTATTTGAGACGTTCGCAGCGGAGGAACCGTACGAGAGCATCGCCGACGATTATCGACAGATCGTCAAATTATTCACCACACTCGCGGAGCGCTGTGAAACCGCGCAAACCCAGATCCTCGCCAAGCACAATCGGGCTGAGTTTCTGGAAAGCCTGCAGTTCATTCGGCACCAAGAGCGTCTGCTGAATCGCTTCGAGGCCGCACTGCTGACCACGTTTGACGACACGGACCTCGAGGAAGTCGAGCGCTATCTGATGCAGCTGTCTTCATACGCGAAGGAATATGAGGGATTTCGGGGCCAAATCCGCGATTTGAATCGGCTCGTTCCGCTCTTGCAGCCTCGCGGGAATGGCGATCCCGCACCACCGGTCAACGGCAATTCACCACAACCGTCTCCCGCGGCCGGCAAGCCGGCGGAGGACAGCACCGTTGCACAAGGTGGCCGGCAAACCGAATGTCCCGCTGCCAGCAGCGAGGGAGAGATCAACACCTGATTGCAGCAAAATGCTGCAAATAGAAACAAGTCGCTGCCGCATACGTGGCGGCGAATCAAACCAATAAGGAGGAGAAAAATGGAGAACGAAAACACCATCACAAAAAAAAGCCCGCCCGTGTTCGAGCGACGCCTTAAGGACATTCGCTGCACGGTGTGGCGGAACACCTCCGGCGACGGAAAACGCCCCTGGTACAGCGTGAACCTCGGGCGGACGTACTACCAGGGCGACGAACCACGCGAAGCCGCAGGCAGCCTCAACGGCCTGCCGGACATCGCGTTGGGTATCGCCTGCCTGAAGGCCGCTGAGGAGTTCATCGAGCAGGATACCGCCGTCCAGGCGCGGGCCGCCTAACCCGGCGCCCTGACCAAGAGTCGGGGCCGCCGGCTGCAGCTGCGGGATTTGTTTCGTCCCTTCGCTGCAGCCGGCGGCCCAGGACCCGGGCGGGCCAGGTGGACACGAACCAGCCCGCCTTTTCTGTTTCGCATGGAGGATCAACATGGACGTTAATTGCACCCGCTGCGGAGAACCCTGGGATGTGCATTATCTACGACATGACAGCGACGAAGAGCCCGGTTTCGTGTTCGGACGCAACCGGCTGGTAGTTGTCCGCTGCCCCAGCTGCCGCGAGCGCCCCAGGAGCCGCACGGCAAGCCAACGCCGCGCGCTGGTCGAGGAAATGGCTGCGATTTTTGGAGAAGACCTCGACGGCCTGGCGGCCGAGATGGACGACCTCGCCACCCTCTTTACTGACACGCAGGAGCCCCCACATGACCACCAAAAACAACCCGCCACCGCAGCTCGTGGTCCACGCGTACACGCGCGAAGAAGCGTTAGCCGATGAGGTCCTGATTGATGTTTCGCCCATGGCCTGGGAAGCCGGAATTACACTTCCCACGGCCATGACGGCGGCCGTGTGG
>JALORD010000315.1 GCA_025459145.1 Pirellulaceae bacterium
GCATTCGGCGCTGTCACGACACTGCGAGGCGGCCATGAGCGTGAACCCGTACGATAGTCCGGAAACGGCCAGCCCCCTGCCCGAGAAACGGCCGTCCGGGCTACGAGTGACGATCGTGGAACTGCTGGTCGTTCTGGGCGTAATTGCCGTACTCGTCGCGCTGTTACTGCCTGCGGTGCGGACCAGCCGCGAAGCGGCGCGGCGCTCGCAATGCAGCAATCATCTGAAGCAGATCGGCATTGCTCTGCACAACTATGTGGATACCTACGGCAGCCTGCCCCCTGCGTACACGGTCGATGCCGCGGGGAATCGGCTTCACAGTTGGCGGACGCTGATCCTGCCGTTTGCTGAGCAGCAGCCGCTGTACGACAAAATCGACCTTTCGAAGCCTTGGGATGATCCGGCCAACCAGGCTGCTCGCGAAACCCGCGTCGGGGTGTACGCTTGCCCGTCGGCCAATCTCCCGGCTGGCCACACAACGTATCTCGCGGTCGACACACCAGTGAGCGCCATGCCAGGATCCACGGGGCTCACGTTTGCGGATATCAGCGACGGGACGAGCCAGACGCTGCTCGTGTTCGAGGTGGACACGAAACATGCCGTCCACTGGATGGACCCGACGGACGCCAGCGAGGGGATGGTCGTCAACTTTGCGGCAGGCAAGTCGCTCGCCCATTCCGGCGGTACGCAGTGCCTGCTGGCAGATGGATACGTGCGATTCTTGGGGGCAGATGTCAAACCTGATGAACTGCGGGCGATGATTACCGCGGCGGGGGGCGAGGAAGTTACACAGCCATAGGGTTAGTTGTTCCGCGCCAGTTCGCCCAACTTCTTACCCATCGTGATCACGGCATTCGTGACAGACGGTGACTGCCTGCGGGCGATTCGCGCCGTTTCATAAACCGCCAGCGGCACGACCCAGCTGGTCCAGACCGAGAACGGATAGAACCAGAGTGCGTCGAAGTTGGCGACCGTCGCCAGGCCGCCAAACACACGGATGACCACGGCCGAGCATAAGAGCAGGTACGTTCGCCACATCCATTGCTCGTGGTCCGCAAACCGGCGCTGGACGGCCGCCCGCCAGCCGAGGGCAATGCACACGCCCGTGGCCGCGGCGAGCGTCCCCAGCCCCCACGCCGCGGCTGTGCCGGTCATCGCATACCAGGCCATCCACAGACCGCTCGGCACCAGCACCACCAGCACCAATGCCCCTTGCACGCGTCCCAGCCGGCGGTGCCAGGCAGGAGCGAAGTGGCGAAACCGCGAGCTGACGAGCAGCGTTCCCAAGAGCAGTGTGACCGGCCCAGCCGCCAGATGCGCATAGAACGCCCAGCTGTAGGCGCCCCAGAAATACGCTTCGCGACCCAGCAGAAACTCGGCCTCAAAATCGGGCGGCAGATAACGCCCGTAGCCGACGACGACGCTCAGCGTCACCTTGCCGATGAGCAAGAGCGCGGCAATCGTCAGCAGGCGCGCGTACATGGAGGTTTTAGCGCTTCGCGACGGAGGAAGTGAGAAGTCGGAAGTAGGTCTTGCGCACTCCATCGTACTCGTAATCGTACTCTCCTTCGTCTTCGTTCTCTTGGTCGTGCTCCTGTTCATGCTCGCCAGGGGAGGCGTCCGATTGGGAGGTGCCGGCAACGGCAGGCAGCGGGACGAACCGCGCGTAGGCTGCCGAGGCGGTTCGCGGGCGGAAATGCGCCGGCGATGGGCGGACGAGTTGGAATTCGTTCACGAGAGGCTGCGGCCGCACTTTGAGGGGGGCGAGTCGAGCCGGCGCAGCGCGCGACGAAACTTGTTGCCGGACTTGGACTTCCAGCGACGCGGAAAACCGCTCGGGGCGGCGAAAAATTGTTTGGGTTTTTGCGATTTTGCATAAGTCGTTGTGCGATCGTTCTTTGTGGTCAATTTGGCTCGGGCGATGCGGAGAGGTTGTGGTATACTCGCAGCCCGGCAAAACACTCGCCTTGGCTGCGAGTGCCGGCAGGCAAAGGCCTGCGCGGATCGATGCCGCTCGCGATCGATTCCGTCGCTGCGATCTTTGGCAATTCGTGACAGTTTGCCTGTCGGTGAACGCGCTCCGTGGGGCGCGGGTCTCTGGCCCCGCCCGGCGTGCGAGTCGAGACTCTCGGTCATGAGGTCGGCGACCTGCGCCGAACGGTGTCGGCTGGAGCGCAACGAGGTGAACATTGCGCTTAATTACGCCGCGGCGCTCAGTCGAACGCCCTGGCAGTAAGTCGCTTCTGGGCAATCACTTGCGGCATCGCTTAACGCCGCTTGCCATCGCGAGGAGGCCTGCAAGCGCTCAGTGTTCAGTCGGAATGCGCCGTGTTGGGCGCTCGTTGGGCGATTGTTGGGGGCGGGTCAACGGGAGGTCCACGCCGAACAGCGAACTGCGACGAGCCGCGTCGGCCGAGCCCAACGAGGTGAACATTGCGTTTAATAATGTCTCGGCGCTCAGTCGAGCGATTCGCGGCAAGCCGCTTCTGGGCAACCACTTGCGACATCGCTTAACGCCGCTCGCCGTCGCGAGGAGCCTTGGAAGCGCTCAGTGTTCAGTCGGAACGCTCCGTGTTGGGCGCGGGTCTCAATCCACCACCGGCGCATCCGGCCCCATCTGCAGTTCGACCATCTGCCGATACCGGCCGCTTTGTTCGAGGAGCTGGGCGTGTGTCCCGCTTTCGACGATGCGCCCCTGCTCCAGGACGACAATCTGGTCGGCCCGGACGATCGTGCTCAGCCGGTGGGCGATGACGATCGCCGTGCGTCCCTCCATCAGCCGTTCGAGACTCTGGTGGATCAGCCGTTCGCTTTCGCTGTCGAGATTGCTGGTCGCTTCGTCGAGGATCAGAATCTTCGGGTCGGCCAGCAGCGCCCGGGCGATCGCCAGCCGCTGCCGCTGCCCGCCGCTCAGCCGGACGCCCCGCTCGCCGATGAGCGTGTCGTAACCCTTTTCCAGCTGGGTGATGAACTCATGAGCATTGGCGGCGATCGCGGCGGCTTCGATGTCTTCCTGCCGGGCGTCGCGGCGGGCGTAGCCGATGTTTTCGGCGATCGTCCCGTCGAACAGAAACACATCCTGCTCGACGATCCCCAGCAGACGGCGATACGCCTCGACGGGCAAGTCGGCGAAGTCGATGCCATCGAGCCGGATCGTACCCTCCGTCGGATCGTAGAACCGGGCGACGAGATTCGTCAGCGTCGTTTTCCCCGCGCCGCTGCGGCCGACGAGGGCGACGGTGGTCCCCGGCTGAATCTCGAGGTCAATATCGCGGAGGACCCAGGCTTCGGAACTGGGATAGCGGAAGCTGACGTTTTCGAGCGACAGCCGGCCCGCGACACGCGCTGGATCCAGCCGCTCGGTGGGCTCGTTGTGGGCGGTCTCCTGCGGCTCGGCCAGCAGGTCGAGCACCCGGTCGAGCCCCGCGAGGTTGTTCTGCAGCGAGGCGGCGCTGTTGGCGAGCGTCTCGAGCGGGCCGAGGAGCATCACCAGGTAGATGAGGAACATCGTCACTTCGCCAATCGTCATCTGCCCATCGAGCACGCGCTTGCCGCCGTAGAGAAGCAGAGCGACCGAGGCCAGCGGCACAATCACTTCCCAGATCAGCTCGATCGCCCGCGTCCACCACCAGGCAAAGAGCTGTTGTCGGACGAGGAGATGGCTGCTGCTGACATAGCGCGCGGCCTCGCTCCGCTCGCGATTGTAGGTCCGCACGACCCGCATTCCGCCAAACGCTTCGGTCGTCTGACCGTCGATTTCCTGGCGCTGGGCGCGGATGTCGCGATAGAGCGGGCGAATGCGGTTGATCCACGTCCGGTGGCTGGCGTAGACGGCGGGAATCAGGAGCAGCCCGCCGAGCGTCATCCGCCAATCGACGGTGGTGAGCACGATCAAGCTGCCGACGAGCTGGATCGCCGCCCGCCAGGGGTTGTAGAGCATGCTGAAGACGAGATCGGAAATGCCGCCGGCATCGTCCCGCAGGAGGCTGGTCGCGCCGCCCGACTTGAGCTGATACACGCGAAAGAGCGGCAGCCGCACCGCATGGGCAAAGACGCGGCGGCGGATCGCCACCTGCAAGTGATTGACGGCTTTGGTCGCTTGCCACCGGCCGACGAGATGCACCGCAGTAGCCACGAGCGACACGCCAGCGACAAACAGGCCGATCAGCCAGAGGACCTGATAGCGGTTGGTCGGGAGCCCGAGCCACTCGCTCCACCACGCGGGGAGCGGTTTGTCGGTCAGGACATTGTCGATCACCAGCTTCGTCGCCAGCGGCGAGACGAGATGCAGCAGTGTCGAGACGGTCAGCGTCGCGATGGCGAAAAAAATCGCCCACTCGTGACCCCGCAGAAGGCCGAAGAACTGCACGAGCAGTTGGCCGAACGAACGGCTGCGGCGGGTCGGCTTTTCGTCGTCGGAACGCGGCGCTGGTCGGTGTCCGCCGTGATGGCCTCGCCCCGCGGCCGGTTCGGGAGGGCGCTGCCGCAATCGCTCGCGATACTCGGCATATCGCCGACCGCTGCTGGCTCGGGCCATCGTGCTGGTACTCTGCGAGGGAACGAATCGGGGACCAGAAGGGGCCGGGTGGCTGGCCTTCTCAAGCTTCTATCATTGGCGGAAACTCGGCCGAGGCAAGGGCCGCCGATTCGACCAGCGCCAGTGCGCGGCGCGACGTCTGCTGCTTGAACGCAGAAACGGGGAGAACCGCGGAGACGCGAGGAGATTCCTGTCGTCTCTGCGCCCTTGCGATTCTGGGCGGCTCTGCGTTAATCAGACAGCGGCCGCACGACAGAATTCGGTGCAGGTCCCTGCGCGGGTGCGTCTCGCGAGTGGCCGCACCACTACAGCAAGTCGCCGCGAATCAGATCGGGAATCGCCGCGCCATCGATGAGCTGGCAGCCGACGTGGGCGGCGTCCTCGCGGGCCTGCCGCGTAAAATCGCTATTGGTAATGACGACGCATCGCTGGCAGCGATAGATGGCCATTCCCGTGTACGCCTGCTGGATGGCGTCGTTGCCGACGTTGCCGGCGTAGCCCTTCGCCTGCACAGCGATTCGCACGTTCCCCTTGAGGGCGATCAGGTCGATGCCGCGGTCGCCCGTTTTCGGCGTCCGCTCGACCGTATAGCCGTTGGCGACGAGCACCTCCTGCAGGAAATCCTCGAACATCACGCCGCGGAGGTCCCGCCAGCCGCGGAACAAGAGCCGATTGCGCAGATCGCGGTGGGCGGCTTCGGCCTGGGCCAGCCGCAGGGCGACATCGTCATATTTGTCGCGCAGCGCGATGAGCGGCCGAAACTCCTTCGTGCGGGCCACGAGGGACTGCAGCTCTTCCTCAAGCGGTGCGAGTCGGCTGCGGTAGAGTCGGTCTTCGTCGTCCATCACCCGCAGATCGGCCCGGCACTGCGCCGGATCGAGCCGGCCGATGGCGAGCGACGTCAGACCGAACCAGAGCACGCCCGCGACGGCAGCCGCGGCAATGGCCGCGCCCGCCGGGGCCTTCACGATCGCGGCCAGCACCAGGATCAACACGACGACCACGACCGTCGAAAACAGGGCGATCAACAACTCCGGAAGTCCCGATTTCAAAGACCACTCGCGGACGACAATTCTGCCCAGATACAAGACCTTCGTCAGCCACCGCGGAAGGGCGATCCACGGCGGCCGCGATTCGGCGCGGATTCTTGCTCGCAGCTGATGAATCGCCTGCTCCGTGGCCTGCACATACTCGGGCGTGATCGCAAAAGCACCCTGGCTTTCGCACTGCGCCCGGAGCGACGATTCGAAGTGCCGCAGGGCTTCCAGCTCGCTAACGACAGTTTGCTCCGCTCGGCTCACTGGCGTGGCTCCTCTTCGCTCAGCGGCCCGCTTCTTCCTCGCTCAGCTTCCGCAGCTTGATCTCTTTCAGCCCGGCCTTCGTCTGCCACGAGACGATCCCCAGTGGGCGGGCCGGCTCCTGTTCCCACCAGATGCTGAAGCGATGTCCTTCGCGGGCCAGGTCGATCAGCTCTTCCTTGTCGACCCAGGCCTGAATCCTCTTTTTCGAGACGCGAAGACGGACCTGGTACCACTGGTCGGGCTTGAACTCGAAGTGGCCGGTCGTTTCGTTCTCGATCGCGGCCGAGCCGTCGACGTTCGACAGTCCCGTTGCGCTCCCTCCCCAGCCGCCGAGGATCAGCGTGCAGTATTCGTCGCCCACCGGAAACGTC
>JALORD010000316.1 GCA_025459145.1 Pirellulaceae bacterium
CTTCTGCCCTGCCTGATACTCGTGCGTCCCGGCGGGATGGCCGTCGGGCGATTGCCAGAGGAGCAACAGCCGTTTGGCCGGCGGCGCCTCGGCTGCGGGTTCCGCCGCCAGGCTCGGGGCGGCAATCACAAGCAGTGCGGTGATGGCAATGATTGACTTCATGGGCAATTCATCCGCGGGGAGAGAATCACGGCTGTCGGGACAGGCATTCCGGCCGACGGCAGCAGTTCGGCCGGAAAACCGCCTGATTGTCGCACCGAATTCGGTCGATACAAGCTGGACAGGGGGATTGCCACGACCGGCAAGCCTGCTCGCCGCCGCGAATAATGAATTTCGCGCCATTTCTCCCCAAGCGGCACTTGCATCCGCCAGAGCCCACAGCATAATACCGACATGCCTTGCACGACCGGCTATTATTGGTGGTTTAGCTTTACCCTGAGTCCTCAGGGGCCGTGCGAGGTGCGCCGCTAGTAGGTACCACCCACAAACGAGCCACAAGCCCCGAGGACCAATCAGGTCGCTCGGGGTTTTTTGTTGGCCCGGGGCGATCTTTCTCGGTTAACGTTCTGGCAGCCGCGAGTCTGCTGCCGGGACACGGGGCCAAACATGACCGAGGACGGCGCCATGAACGCCATTTTGCCCAAGTATTCCGGCTTACGGGAGTTGTTTTCGATGATCGTCGTCATGGAGCGCGGGGCCACCCCCGACCAGATTCAGCACATGGTCCAGCGGGTCGAGTCGCTCGGCCTCAAGTCGCATGTGATTCACGGCACGGAGCGTACGGTGATCGCCGCGATCGGCGAGAAGCGGAGCGAGACGAAGGAGGCCCTGGCGAGCGGCCCCGGCGTCGAAGACGTGGTGCCGATCCTCGCGCCGTACAAAGTCGCCAGCCGCGAGGTGAAGAAAGAGCCGACCCAGGTGGTCGTTGGCAGCCTCAAAGTCGGCGCCGGAGCGGTCGGCATCATCGCCGGTCCCTGCTCGGTCGAAAGCGAAGAGCAGATTCTAAAGACGGCCCACGCGGTGAAAAACGCTGGGGCCACAGCCCTCCGCGGCGGCGCGTTCAAGCCCCGCACGAGTCCCTACAGTTTCCAGGGCATGAAAGAAGACGGGCTTAAGCTATTGGCGCTGGCCCGCGAACAAACGGGGCTCGCGATTGTGACTGAGGTGATGAGCACCGAGGATGTCGAACTGGTCGCCCGCTATGCCGACGTGCTGCAGGTCGGCGCCCGGAATATGCAGAACTATCGCCTGCTGGAAGCGGTCGGCCAGGCTCGCAAGCCGGTGCTTCTAAAGCGCGGCCCGAGCGCCACGATGGACGAGCTACTCTTGGCCGCCGAGTACATCCTGAACGAAGGCAATCCCGACGTGATGCTCTGCGAGCGGGGAATTCGCACGTTCGAGGCCCACACGCGATTCACGCTGCCGTTGGCGAGTGTGCCGTACCTGCATCACAAGACGCACCTGCCGATCGTCGTCGATCCGAGCCACGGCACCGGGCACACGTACCTGGTCCCCGATATGGCAGCCGCATCGATCGCCGCGGGGGCCGACGGGCTGATCCTCGAAGTGCATCCCGATCCCGAACAGGCGATGTCCGATGGCTATCAGTCGCTCAACCTGCCACAGTTCGTCGAGACGATGGCCAAGTGCCGCGCGGTGGCGGCGGCGCTGGGACGGACGATCTGATTGTTATGCCGCCGGCGGCTTAAGCAGCTGCGAGATCTTGATGGCCTCGAGCTGCTTGCGGGTCGTGTCGGTCACTTGAGAAAGCGCCTGGCGAATCTGGGCCGCCGAATCGTCGGAGTTCGCTTCGGTATCGGCAACGCCAGCGTCGTATGGGCCGTCAATCGCTTCGATCACCTCGAGCAGTGAGATTTCGTTAGCCGGGCGGACGAGCGTGTAGCCCCCGTCGACCCCGCGCGTGCTGCGCAAGATACCGTGCGTCACCAGGTTGCGGAGAATTTGCAGTAGGAACCGCTCTGGCATCTTGCCATCCGACGCCAGCCGGCTGCAGGGAACCGGTCCTTCCGATTCGGACTGCGCAAGCTGCATCGTAGCCCGAACGGCGTAGGCGACAGTACGTGAGAGTTTCATTAGCAGTCCGTCTTGGCTGCGGGTTCTGCGCCCCGGCGACAAGCGGTGCAAGTCCGCCCGTCCAATCCCCTCCCACCAGGCGCTTCGATCCTACACAAGGTTCCCAGCCGCTGCTCCGTGCAGCCAGGCACCCCACTCGTTCGCGGCAAAGCCTAGATGTTCAACTAGCTTTACAACGTTTCAATCGCTTAACAGCATAACGATCGATCAGGTGCTGTCAATCAATTAGCACACCTTCCAAGAAGGGGGGAATCTTGCGGCGAGTCGCACGAACGGCTCCGGCGGATGTCGCCGCCCGTGCAGTTGACATCCCTTCTCATTTGCCGCAGCGTTCCCGGGCCCCTCGCGGCGAGACGGAATCTCGACAGACGCTTGCCGTAAGATTTTGCCGCGAAACGAGTTACTTCCATCTGGACAGACGGCCGATCACCGCTAAGATCGCAAGTAGGCAAGGACGCCTCGACACGCACGCTTACTTTGAGAGGGGATCATGGACAAAACAAAAATCATCGAAAAACTGAACGAATGCCTCCGGCACGAATGGACCGGAGTCGCTCAATACGCCCAAGCCGGGTTCGTCGTGGCTGGCCTGTGGCGCGAGGTTTACGCCGACATGTTCTTCGACAGCGCGAAGGAATCGTTCGGCCATGCCAAGCAAGTGGGCGAGAAGATCGTCGCTCTGGGGGGCATTCCCACGGTCGAGCGCAATGCCGTGAAGCAGACGCAGGACCTTCTGGAACTGCTCAATTTCGCGCTCGAGTTCGAATCGAAGGCGGTCAAGATGTATACCGAGGCCCTGGCCTTGGCTGAGGACGATCGGGCCCTGACCGTGTTTCTCGAAAACATTCTGGAAGACGAGCAAGACGGCGTCGACCAGCTGACCCGGATTCTCCGCGATCCGAAGGCTGTCGCCGCGTCGATCGGTGCTTCCAAAGTCGGGTAAACAATTTGGACGGGACGCGGTAAGGGTGCGCTTGTTGATTCAGCCCCCTCGCCAGCCTCAAGTTCGTCACTGAAAATCAAAGGCTCGCTCCCGGTTGGCGGAGCGGGCCTTTTTCGTTGTCTCGCGAAAGTTCCCTCTCCTGTGACCTCGCCCGCCCTTCGCTCCGCTCATTCTCCCGAACTGCTCGCCCCCGCGGGCGACCGGGAGTGCATCCGCGCGGCGATCGAGAACGGCGCGAATGCCGTCTACTTTGGCCTGGCGACCGGTTTCAATGCCCGGGCCCGGGCGACGAACTTCTCGCCGGAGGAACTCCCCGAGGTGATGGCCGAGCTGCACGGCCGCGGCCTCCGCGGCTACGTCACGCTCAATACGCTCATCTTCCCGCAAGAGCTGCCGCAGGTCGAAGCCCATGTTCGCGAGTTAGCCGCGGCGGGCGTCGACGCCGTGCTCGTCCAGGATCTGGGCCTGATGCGGCTAATCCGAGCGATCTGCCCCGAGCTGCCGATTCACGCCAGCACGCAGATGACGATGACGAGCAGCCAGTCGATCGCCGCGGCGGCCGAGTTGGGCGCCAGCCGAGTCGTTCTGGCCCGCGAATGCTCGCTCGACGACATCCGGCGGATCGCTCGCGAAACGACGATGCCGCTGGAAGTGTTTGTCCACGGAGCGCTGTGCGTCGCCTATTCCGGCCAGTGCCTCACCAGCGAATCTCTCGGCGGGCGGAGCGCTAACCGCGGTCAATGTGCCCAGGCCTGCCGCCTGCCCTACGACCTCGTGTGCGACGGCCGCGATGTTGACCTGGGCGAACAGAAATACCTGCTCAGCCCGCAGGATCTGGCCGCGTACGATCTTTTGCCCGAGCTGATCGACGCGGGCGTATGCAGCTTCAAGATCGAAGGCCGGCTGAAGACGCCCGAGTATGTGGCCAACATCGTGCGGCATTATCGCCGGGCGATCGATGCGGCCATCGCTTCCCAGCCCGCGCCGCTCGCCCCGCGCGATATTGAGGAAATGGAACTGTCGTTCTCCCGCGGCTTTTCGCACGGCTGGCTCGAAGGCTGCGACCACAAGGCGCTGGTCCCCGCGCTCAGCTCGTCAAAGCGGGGTGTTTTGCTCGGCACGGTCGAGCGGGTCGGACGCGGACGGGTCGCCGTACGGCTGGTCAGCCGCGGGTCCGATTCGCTTGGCATCAAGCGCGGCGACGGTGTGGCGTTCGATTGCGGCCGGCCGGTCGACGATCCGTTTGGCGGCCGCGTCTACGAAGTCTTTCAAAGCGGCCGCTCGCTGACGGAGCCGGTCGCCGCGGGACTTGTCGAGCTCACGTTTGCCCACGGGCAGCTCGATTTCGCGGCGATCGAGCCTGGGCAGCGCGTGTTCAAGACCGACGATCCGCAGCTCACGAGCCGCCTCCGCAAATCATTCACGGCCGCCGCACCACAGCGCCGCGTGCCGATCGATCTGGACGTGCGGGCCGAGGTGGGCTTGCCGCTCGTCGTCGCCGCGACGGCAGCGAGCGGTCACTCTTGCCAGGTCGTATCGTCACAGCCGTGCGAAGAGGCTCGCAAACATCCGCTGTCGGTCGAGCAACTCCGCGAACAGTTCGGCCGTCTGGGCGGAACACCGCTCGAACTGGCGAACCTGACAGCCGAGATTGTGGGCCAGCCGATGTTGCCGCTCAGCGTCCTCGGCAAAATGCGGCACGAATTGGTGACGAAGCTGATCGATGCGATGCAAGCTCCCGCTTCACGGCAGATTGCCGCCGAGTCGTGCTTGCCGGCCCTCCGCGCTGTGTCGAGCCAGCAGTTGTCGGGAGGGGAAGACAGCCCAAACGACGCGTCGACGCTGCACGTCCTCGTCCGCTCGCTCGCGCAGCTCCGCGAAGTATTGGCCGCCGGCTGTACGAGCCTGTACGCTGACTTTGCCGATATCCGCGAGTATCGCGAAGCGACCCAAATTGCTCATGCCGCCGGCGCGACGATCGGCCTCGCCACACCGCGGATTCAAAAGCCGGACGAGCTGGGTATCTTCCATGCCCTGGCCAAACACGGCGCCGACGCGATTCTCGTTCGCAACTTGGCGGGCCTGCGCTTCTTTCATGACCGCGGCTTGCCGGTAATCGCCGATTTTTCGCTCAACGCGGCCAACGACCTCACGGCAGCGTATCTACGCGAGCAAGGAGCTGCGCGGATCACGCCGTCGTACGATCTCAACCGCGAGCAGCTGCTTGATCTCGTTCGAGCGACGCCGCCCGTGTGGCTGGAAGTCGTCGTGCACCAGCACATGCCCATGTTCCACATGGAGCACTGCGTGTTCTGCGCGGTCCTCTCGCCGGGCACGAACAAAACAAACTGCGGCCGCCCCTGCGACGTGCACGCCGTGAAGCTCCGCGACCGCCTGGGCATGGAACACCCGCTCACCGCCGACGTCGGCTGCCGCAACACGCTCTTCAATGCCGTCCCGCAAAGCGGGGCCGAGATTGTCCCGCAGTTACTCGCGGCCGGAGTGAGGCATTTCCGGATCGAGCTGCTCGAAACGCGAGGCGACGCCGTCCGTGAAACGATCGCCCTCTACCGGGCGCTATTGGCGGGCCAAATCACCGGCCGCGAAGTCTGGACCCGCCTCCAAGCGTCGAACCGCATCGGCGTCACCCGCGGCACGCTCGAGGAACGCCGCAACCCGCTGGCGATTTTGTAGCGAGGCAAGTTCACTTCGCCGCAATGTCGTAGCGATACAGCGAGTCCTGATCCCGCACGTACAGTTTGCCGTTGGCAATCACCGGGTGCGCGCCAGGCCGGCGAGCGGGTGCGGTCGCGTTGCTTAAAGCGGCCGCACTCGACGTACTCCTTCCTGTTTGGCACGATCAGGAGGAGTGTGGCGTCTTCGCCGCAGTAGTAAATGCGGCCGTCGGCATAGGTGATTGAGCCCTTGGCAGCAGCTGATGATCCACGACGGCTACAACGCCAGAACCGCCGCCAAGGCGGTCGGCCACGAGAGCGCATCGCAGTTCAGTCGGGAGTTCAAGCGGCAAATTGGCGTCCCGCCGACGGAAGACGTGCAGCGGGTTCGCGAGGAAGCGGCTGCAGCTCGCAAGATATAACGCTGAAGAGGACGAAAGGTCCGTCGTCCGAAGTCGCCCAAACGGGTTCCCCACCCTGCCTACGGCTTCCCCGCGCTTGGCGCTCGCCTTGGCGTTTCCAGGAGCCGGTTTGTCGGACATCGGCTTGCCCATTCCCAATTTTCCGGCGGCCGGCTTCAGGACGACGTTCGACGATCCCGAAACTTTGATCTCGGCGTCGGTAAAGCCCGTGTCGAAGTAGCTGAACCGGAGCTCCAGGTTCCCCTTTTTGAGTTCCAGTTCACCCGTGTTCTTACCGAGCTCGGTCCCTTCCTCTTCCGTCCAGCCTTCCTTCACATAGTGAGCCCGGAAGGCTTCGAGGGCGGCTGGGCCGCTGCCGGTGGCCAGCGCGAATTCGAGCACGTTTTCCTTGAACTTTTCGAGTCCTTGGGCTTGCGCAGGAAGTGGTAAAGCGACGTCGAACTTCTTGTTTCGCTCGGCCTGGGCAGCCTTTTCTTTTTCAATGTGCAGTTTGGCCAGCCGCTCGGATTCGGCCACTTCGGCCTCGGTCTGATGCCGCAGTTCGACCCGCACGATATCGGAAAATTCGGTCAGGTCGAGCGACAACATTTCCTTGGCCGCGTTGCGGAAAATCAGAAACTGCGTCCGCTTTTGCTGGTCGACGATCGGGTGGTCGGTGGTCGCCTTCCAGCCCATCTTGGGCAGCCGCTCCTGGTAGAACGCGACAATTGCGTCGGTCTGTTCGAGCGGGGAATCGTAGCGGAGCGTTTTCTGCTGGTCGGTATAGCGGGGATCGGCGGTGTCCGGCGGATAGGGGAGATCAGCCGACAGGAGTTCCGTGCTGTAGCGAATCAGCGTTTTTCCGCCGTCGGCGGGCGTCTTCATCACCCACGACTGCAGCTTGATGCCGTTTCGCTTGTACCACTCCATGGTCGAATCGGGCTGGTTCGGATCCGGTTTGGTCTGGCCAAACGGCTCCCAGCCGGCGGCGAGCAGCAGCTTGCGGCAGGCGGCAGCGGTTTCAGCAACTGGTGCGGTGGTGGTGTACGAAGCTTCGGTCGGCTGTGGGTGGAAGGGCTTTACGCCCGGCGGAACGGGGAGCTTTGCCAGGTCGACGTTGCCGCCGTTCACGAGCGTGATGCTCGTAAGGCCCGCTTTAGCCGGATCGCCGCCGTATTGCGACGCACTAACGGCCACGGTGTAGCCTGATTTCGTGAAGTGGGCCGACTGCGTCTCGGCGCTGGCATAGCCCCCGGCGAGTTCCTTGAAGCCCCGCTTCGTGAGCTCTCGCCGGAGGAACTCCATCGCGGCCTGCGGCTTGCCCGGCGCTTCGTACATCAGCATGCCCAGCGTCTGGAGGCTCGCAGGCTTGGCCCCCTCGAGCCGCGGAAAAGTACGCAGATCGAGCACTTTCGCCGCCTCGTCGGGCGTGGCCGGTTGGGCCGCGGCTGCTACCGCGGGCGTCGGTCGCGGCGGAGTTTGCCCTCGGACAATGGCCGAGATCGAAAGTACCGTAAAAATCGCCAGCCCCAGGGCCGACGTTAGAGCGACTCGCCCAAGGTTCCTGTTTCCAACTTGAAAAACACCCGCGAGAGCCGACATGGAAAGTACCTTGTGTAATGGACGTCTGAGTTTCCCGCCCCACGAGCGAGAAATTGCCACCAGAGCCACCGGCAAGTATGGAGCACGAATTGGCAGGCGAGCAAGATCGGCGCAATTGCTACTTCCCTAGTGGCCGTTGTGCGGCCATTTTCGTCGCTACTCCGAGAACTTTGCGTGCGACCGCTCCAGATCGAGCAAGTACCGCTTGCGAGCCAGTCCGCCGCCATAGCCGCAAAGCGAACCGTCCTTGTTGATCACCCGATGACAGGGAATCACGACGGCGATCCGGTTCTGGCCATTGGCACGGCCGACGGCTCGCACTGCTTGGGGCGAGCCGACCGTAGTGGCGAGCTGCTGGTACGAACGGGTTTCGCCGGAGGGAATCAACTCGTCGG
>JALORD010000317.1 GCA_025459145.1 Pirellulaceae bacterium
AATGCGACATTGTACTGACCGATCCGCTCGCTTCGCGGATTCATGCCATTTTGACCTGTGAAGACAAGTCGTGGTGGGTACGCGACGCGGGCAGCCGTAATGGTACGCATGTCGGCGGTCAGAAGTATGACGAAGCGCGGCTCGCGGATGGTTCCATCCTGCGGATCGGGTCAACAGAGTTCGCCTTCCGCCAGACGGCTTCGCCGCTGGTCGAAGCGGACGCGATCGAACACACGCAGACGCTGGTCCGCGATCGAAGCATGCTGGTAACCGACACCAGCCACTTCGCGCTCGAGGCCTTGGGGGACAGCGACCGGGCACACGATTTCCTGACGCTACACCAACTCAGTCTGACGCTGCTCGGCTGCACCGATCCAGATCAAGTCGTGCGTACTTCGCTGGATCTCTTGCGCGAACGAACGCGGGCATCAGTGGTCGGCTTTCTGTGGGTCGCGGACGACGGCCAACTCAAGCCGAAGCTGGTGATTCCCGAAGAGGCGGCAGGCAAGGTCCGCTTGAGCGAACAACTGACGCAAATCGTCGCCCGGCAGAAAAAAGCGGTATGGATCGACAACCAGGAGTCTGTCACGGAAGGAGGCAGTCTGGCGCATTATGCCGACGCTCTCTGCATTCCGCTGGTTCACGACGGTAAGACGCTGGGAGCGATCCACATTTATCTGGAGGAAGGGCGGTTCAAGGCGAGCGATTTCGATGTTTCAATCTCTCTGGCCAACATCTTGACGATGGCGCTTGTACGAGCTCGCCGCGAGCAAGTACTCGAAGCCGAGCATCGCCGACTGGCCGACAAGTCCGCTGTGTTCGACGAACTGATCGGCGAAAGCAAGCCGATTCAGGAGCTTAAGAGCAAGATCACACGGATCGCGCGGGCTACCGGCTGTGTACTGGTGCGGGGCGAAAGTGGTTCGGGCAAAGAACTGGTGGCCCGCGCGGTTCACCGAGCCAGCGCCCGCAGCGATCGGCCGATGCTGTCGGTGAATTGTGCGGCCATTCCCCGCGACCTGATGGAGAGCCAACTCTTCGGCCACAAGCGGGGCTCGTTCACCGGGGCCGACAACGACCACGCCGGTCTCTTCTCACAGGCCCACACGGGGACGCTATTTCTCGACGAAGTGGGCGAGATGACGCTCGATGGGCAGGCCAAGCTCCTGCGAATCCTGGAGGGGCATCCGTTCCTGCCGGTCGGAGCAACCAAGGAAGTGACCGTCGATGTGCGAGTCATCGCGGCGACGAATCGCGATCTGCGTGAGTTCGTCCGAGAGCAGCGGTTTCGCGAGGATCTCTACTATCGGCTGAGCGTCTTCGAGCTATACATCCCGCCCCTGCGCGATCGGGGGAGTGATATCGAACTGCTCGTGAACCATTTTTTCGACCATTTTCGCCGGCAGCACGGCCGCACCAACCTCACGTTGTCACCCGATGCCCGCGACAAACTGCTCGGCTATGCCTGGCCGGGAAACGTTCGCCAGTTGCGAAATGTGATCGATAGCGCAGTGGTGATGTGCGAAGGCTCGATCGTGTTGCCGGACGATTTGGGACTGCGGGACGCGTCGAGCGGCGAAGCGCTCGAATCGTTGCGGATCGATTTTTGGGAGCGGAAACTGATTCAGGAGTCGCTCAAACGAACCAGCGGGAGCGTGCCCGAGGCGGCCCGGTTGCTGGGGCTTGGGCGGGCAACCCTGTATCGCAAGATCGAAGAGTATGGAATCGAGAGGCGGTAGCCGCGGCTCTCCCTGGAGCAGACGGAGGTGTGATTCGCGACGATGCGGCCGCGGATCGTGGTATCATATCGGCGGGCGAAGGATAAAGTCCCGCAAACGAGTGCAGGCAAGGCACGGAGCAAACAGCGATGCCCCTCGAATTTCCCCCGTTCAATCCCCACCCACTTTGCCGCGGCGGGCATCTGCAAACCATTGCCGGCTGTTATCTTCCCTGGCAGCGTGTTCCGTATCGAGCCGTACAGCATCAGGTTCCGCTTGAGGACGGCGATCATATTTTGCTGCACGACGATTGCCCCGCGGAGTGGTCGGCCGGCGATCCGGTGGTACTCCTGGTGCACGGCCTGGGCGGTAGCTACCAGTCGGGCTATATGCAGCGGTGCATGGTAAAGCTCACGGCTCAGGGAACGCGAGTCTTTCGAATGGACCTGCGGGGTTGTGGTGCGGGCTTTGCGTTGGCCAAACACCCGATTCATGCCGGGCGTAGCGACGATGTGGCCACAGTACTGGAGTATCTGGCAGCAAAGTGCCCTGGTTCGCCGTTGCACGCGGCAGGCTTTTCGATGGGGGCTAATATGCTCCTGAAAATGGCCGGAGAGTGGGGTGCCGCAGCGCCTCGCGAGGTGGCCAGTCTGGTTGCCGTCTCGCCCCCGATCGACCTGATCGAATGCTGCCGGCGAATTCAACTGGGAGCGGGCAAATTCTATGATCGCTCGTTCGTAAACGGACTGATGCGGCACATTCGTCGTCGGCAGCGGCTTATTCCCGGAGCTTTGTCGCGTCCTGTATCGCCCACAACACGGCGGCTGGTGGAATTCGACAATCAATTTACCGCCCCGCTCGCCGGATATGCCGACGCCTACGATTACTACACGCAAGCCAGTTCGGGCCCCTTACTGGCCCGTATTTCGGTTTCGACGCTGATCGTCGCAGCAGCTACCGACCCCATCGTGCCGATCGATCCGTTCGAGAAAGCGAGCTATTCGCCCTCCACGCAACTGCTGGTGACCCCCTGTGGTGGGCACCTCGGATTCATTGGGCGTCAAAGCGACGATTCCGATCGCCGGTGGATCGATTGGCGAATTGGCGAATGGATCGCCGCTCACCAGCCGCATCACAACATCGCCTTGCCTCGTGCCAAGGCCGAACCGCAACATCGTCGGCCCGCGATTCGTGCGGCGAGCGCCTGAGGATGCCCAGCCTCAAAGTGCGGCTGTCCAGAGTTTTTCCCCCTCAAATTGCAAAATTCGCGGCGGCTTGTTAAGTTGCGTGGGTCGACGGGTTTATCTTGAGAATGAATTCGGAAAGGCTTGGGGTAGCCGATTGCCGAAGACAAGTTCTTCGTCGCGCGCGGAAAAGTCCGCGCCAATGTCAAAGTCGGCTCGTGTTCGGGCCAAGCCTCGGCGCTTGGTCTGGTTGGGGGCCTCGCTGGGTTGCGGTTTGTCGGCGATTGCGTTCGTTGTATGGGTGGTCAGCCGATGGTTCCTGTCTGCGCCCGTGGATCCCTTGGAACTGCATTCAAAAACCTCTCCCACTCTTCCCGTGTCGACATCGCTCATCAGCGGCGATCCCAGCGACGATTCGCCGACCGGGAGGCTGCGAGCCGAGGCTCTAGCGACGGCACAAGAACTGGTACGCGAACTCCCTCAGAATCCGCACGCAATTTGCTTGCTAGGAACGGTTCACCACAGGAACTCGAACGAGCGTGAGGCGATCCGCTTGTGGGAACAGTGCCTGGCAATCGATTCCAACTTTGCCGACGCACATCACGCCCTCGGACTCTGGGCCCTTCAAAAGGGAGATTTTGATCTGGCTGCGAAGCATCTGTTGCAAGCGTTTCGCATCGATCCGAACTGGGAGGAGGTGCCGGTCCCGCTCGCCCAGGCGCTCTGTAATCAAGGACAGGCCAAACAAGCGATTGAAGTGCTTGAAGTCTATGCGCGTTCACATCTCGATGCAGCCGAGGCCTGGATTCAACTGGGGCGAGCCCACCAACAGGCCGAGCAGTTTGCCGACGCCCAGCGTTGTTTTGAACATGTGCTCGAGCGAACTCCCGACAGCGACGACGCGATTTACGGAATCGCCTTGGCACTCCGCGCACAGGGAAAGACGAAAGAAGCCCAAGTCCGCTTCGAGCAATTCTGGCAGAGGAGTCAGCAGCATGATCAAGCGGTTCGCTCGCAGCGCGCCGCGCGGCGCGACGACGATCGCCTGCTTTCGTTGGCAGTCCAGGCGCACCTAACGGCTGCCCGCGTCCTGCAGCTTCACGGCCGCGCACAGGATGCTTGCCGCCACTGGGAACGCGTCGTCGCGCTCGATCCCGCCGAGCGGGAATCGCGGGAGATGTTGGTCACGCTGCATTCGTCCGGACAAAATTGGAAGCGCGCCGCCGCTGTTCAAAAGCAGCTTTGCCAACTAACGCCGAACGATCCCGCAGCCTGGATTCGACACGGCAGATTGAGCCTTCAGAACCGAGACTTCGCCGAAGCGCAGGATGCTTTGCAGCGGGCAATCGAATTGGCTCCCGACCGGGCCGAGGGTTATGCACTCCTGGCACAGGTCGAGATGCTTCCCGGACGAGATTCCAGCCGGGCAGTCGAATTGGCCCGACGGGCAGTGGAGGCCGACCCGAGTGCGGCGAACCACTACATCCTCGGAACCGCCCATTGGCATGCCGGCAATATCGACGACAGCCGCGTATCACTCCAGCGGGCCGTGGCGCTCGAGCCCGACAACGCCGAGTTTCGCGACAGTTATTCCCAAGTCCTCCGCAGCAGCCGTCCGTAGCTTCAGCCGCTCATGACACGAACCGGATTGCTTGGCATTGTGGCGGTTCTAGTACTGGTGGTCGGAGCAGGACTGGCGATCGCTCTGCGAAGAACCGCACCCAAACAGGATTCGGAATTACCCCGGCCGTCGAGCGACTTGCTAACTCCTGGTGGTGCCTCGCCGCCGCCAGGTCAGATCTGGTTCGACGATGTTTCGGCAACCACACGCATCGACTTTGTTCACCATGATGGTAGCACAGGCAAAAAGTATCTGGTGGAACCCGTGTCGGCGGGGCTGGCCCTCTTCGACTACGATGGGGACGGCCTGATCGATATCTACTTTCTAAGCGGGGCGCCGCTTTTTCCGGCACCGGCCGACTCGGCGATTACCAATCGCCTATACCACAACGAAGGCAACTGGCAGTTTCGGGATGTCACGGAAGAGGCCGGAGTCGGCGATCCCGGATTTGGTTTGGGAGTGGCCGCAGCGGACTACGACAACGATGGTGATATGGATCTGCTCGTCGCCAACTTTGGCAGCGATGTGCTGTACCGCAATAACGGCGACGGAACGTTTACCGACGTTTCGGAAGAAGCAGGGCTAAAGGGCGAGTTTCGGGTCGGCGCCGGCGTTGCTTGGTTCGATCGCGATGGCGACGGCGATCTGGACCTGCTGCTGGCCACGTACACGCAGTTTCGCCTGGATCAACATCTGCCGCGCATGATCGACGGCTTTCCGTGCTATGCCGGACCGCTCGATTACAAGCCCGCGCCCAGCATCTTGCTCGACAACCGAGGAGATGGAACGTATGCCGACGTATCGGCGGAGGCGGGAATCGCCAGCGCTGCGGGAAACGGCATGGGGGTGATTTCCGCCGACTACGACCAGGATGGCGATGCGGACTTGTTCGTGCTCAACGACGAGATGCCGAATTTCCTGTTCGAGAACGATGGGAAGGGGAATTTTCAGGAAGTGGGTTTGCTGCGCGGCTTTGCCTTCAGTGCGCTCGGCAAGCCGCTCGGCAACATGGGAGTCGACTGTGCCGACTACGACAATGACGGCTGGCTCGATTTGTTCGTCACCACGTACAGCAACGAAATGCCGACCCTCTTTCGCAATCGTCGCGGAATGTTCGAGGATGCCACGCTTCCGGCGGGCGCGGGGACGACCACCTTGCCGCATGTGAAGTGGGGGACTGCCTTTGCGGATTTCGATCACGATGGCCGCCGCGATCTCTTCATTGCGCAGGGCCATCTCGACGAAGAGGTGCATCGCTGGCGTCCCGCGACGACCTACCGGGTGCAGAACCAACTCTTGCGAAATTTGCCCTCGGGCCGATTTACCGACATTTCGGCCGAGTGCGGACCCGGTCTGAGGGTGACCGAGAGCAGCCGTGGGACCGGACTGGACGATCTCGACAACGACGGCGATGTAGACATTGTCGTGCTCAACATCGCCACGGCTCCTACGATCCTAAAAAACAATACCCGTTCTAATCAGCGATGGACCGAAATTCAGTTGGTCGGCACTGCGTCCAATCGAGACGGCGCCGGAGCACGCGTGAGTGTTGCCGCCGGCGGAACGACGCAGTGGGCCGAAGTCCATCTCGGTCGCGGCTACCAGAGCCACCACGGAACGAGGCTGCATTTTGGCCTGAAACAAGCCGAAATCATCGACCGAATCGAGGTCCATTGCCTGCTGCCGCGACTGGCCCGCGATGCGGTTCTGTTGATCGACGTGCACGATCTGGGGCCGGTGGTCGGCGAGCTGCGCTTCTTCGATGGTTGCATACGTCGCCAGGATCACGAGGTCCCCAGGGTGCACCTTATGCGCTGCAGCTCCGTTGATGCAGATCATGCCCGAGCCCGCCTGGCCCACCATCGCATAGGTGATGATCCGATTGCCGTTGGTCACGTCGTAAATGTGAACTTGTTCGAACTCGACGATGTTGGCCGCGCGCATCAAGTCCGAATCGATCGTCACGGAGCCCTCGTAGTTGAGGTCGGCTTCGGTGACTGTCGCCCGATGGATCTTCGACTTCAGGACAAAACGCTGCATGGGTCGTGGCTAGATAGCGTGAGGCGGCGAGACCGCAAGCGGCCTGCGTTCAAAGTCGGCAATTGTTGATCTGCGTCTCCAGGATCGCGCGGGCGCCGACCGCCTCGAGTCGTTCCATCACACCAATCACATCGCCGCGGCGGACCATAACCTTCACCGCACACCAGTCGGGATCCTCGAGCGCATTCACCGTCGGACTGCTGTATCCGGGTGTAATCTGCTCAGCTTCGGCTAGCCTCTGGCGAGGCAGGTTGTACTCCAGCAACGACCAACTGCGGGCAATCACCACCCCTTCCAACCGCCGCACCACGCGGTCGGCCAGTTCGCTCTCGCGCCGCGCGGGGTTTTGGATCAAGACGGATTCGTACTTGCCGATTTCAGCCAAGACCCGCAGGCGATTCGCCGCCAGCGTGCTTCCCGTTTCGACCAGATCGACGATCGCGTCTGCCACGCCGAGCGTGATCATGATCTCGACGGACCCGCCGAGGTTGACCAGATGCACGTCGGCATCATGCTGGGCAAGATACTGCCGCGTCACGTTCGGAAAACTAGTGGCGACTCGCTTCCCGGCCAGTTGCCCCGGCTCTTGGACGTCCGAATCCTCGGGCACGCACAGCGCCAGCTTGCAGCGCCCCATGCCCAGATGTAGTCGCGTGATCAGGTCGGCGCCCGATTCAGCGACCAAATCGCTCCCCGTGATCCCCATGTCGATCGCTCCTTCGGCACAGAGGACGGGAATGTCGTCAGTGCGGAGGAACGTGATATCAATCGGCATCTCGCCGGCGCGAGCAAACAAACTCCGCTCCTGCCGACGAAAGCTGAGCCCCGCCTGCTTGAGCAGTTCACCTGCCAGTTCGCTTAACCGACCCTTGCTAGGAACGCCTATCCGCAAATTCGACATGCCACCACGAACAACAGGGAGAGGGAATGCAACGGAACGACAGGCCGATGCCGTACTTGTAAGCGACGTGTAGGGCTTGGGATTATCCTGGGCCCTCGATGTTACCGACGGCGAATCTTTCCGGTTGGATTATCACGCATGACCCGAGCAGTAAAGAAAGGTTCGGCCCGCTCCGACATGCCAATCGATCCGGCGAGTGGTATCGCGCGGCCAACGAGTGCGCCAAGCGATCCACCGGCCTACTTCGCGATCACCGCCGTGCGGCCGGCCTTTTCATCGAGTCCCGATTGGCCAAATCGCCGGTGAATCTCCGCTTCGACGTCGGCCCAGGGAATCCCTTGATAGGCCAGCATGACCATCAGGTGGTAGATCACATCGGACGACTCGTAGATCAAGTGCCGCCGGCCCTGATCTCCCGATTCGGTCGCCGCTTCAACCACTTCGTGTGCTTCTTCCAGAATCTTCTGGCTGATCTTGGCCACACCTCCCTGATACAACCGAGCCGTGTAAGAATTGGGAGGCGGATTGACCTTGCGCTCCTCCAAAACGGACATCAATTGGTCCAGGACACCAGCCATTGGCGGACTCACAATCGTGAACTAGGAAGTAAGTTTCGACGCTTCCAGCGACCGTTGGCCCGCCCATTGGTTTCACGAACACTGGATACCCAGCATCCTACGCGGGGGACAAAATACCCGCAATGACCGCCGCTGCACAATGAGTCTGCACGATTCACAATCTGCCGGTATGCCGCCTGATGGCTGCTCCCCCACGCATCCAATTCTCGACGTTTGGTACTTGGCGGGGCCGACAGCCGCGGGCAAGACCGCCGTGGGAATCGACTTGGCCGAGCGGATCCAGGCCGAGATCATTTCCCTTGATTCAATGGCACTTTTTAGCGGTATGAATATCGGTACCGCCAAGCCCTCTCCTGCTGACCGAACCCGTGTCCCGCACCACTTGCTCGACATCGTCCCGCCGAATGCCGATTTCAGCCTCAGCGACTACCTCGACGCAGCCCACCGGCAGGTGGCCGAAATCCGCAGCCGCAACCGGCAAGTCCTGTTCGTCGGAGGCACACCCCTCTACCTCAAGTCGCTCCTTCGTGGTGTCTTCCAGGGACCGCCGGCCGATTGGAAATTCCGCGAGCAGATCGAACGCGAACTCGCCCAAGTGCCCCTCGAAGCCCTTCACCAGCGGTTGCAACTGATCGATCCGCTCCTGGCTCTCAAACTGCATCCCCATGACAAGCGGCGGATCATTCGCGGCCTCGAAGTCTATCGGCTCACCGGCCAGCGTCTGAGCCACCTGCAAACACAATTCGACGAATCGAATCCCCCGAGCGCCACCCGCGTCTTTGTGCTCACTTGGCCGCGTGACGTGCTGCACCGTCGGATCGACGAGCGTGTCGAACAAATGTTCGCCGCCGGACTGGTCGACGAAGTGCGCGGCCTCCTCGCGGAGTACGGCTCGCTCAGCCGCACCGCCCTGCAAGCGGTCGGCTATCGCGAAGTGGTCGAGATGCTCACCTCGCCCGGCCTTACGCTTGCCGACTGCATCGAGCGCGTGAAGGCTCGCACTCGGCAGTTCGCCCGCCGCCAGGAAACCTGGTTCCGCAGTCTTACCGAATGCCGCCCCATGCCGCTGTCGGAGGGCTTTTCGCCTGCTGCAGTGGCGGAGCAAATTGCCCACTGGGGCGCTGGTTCCCCGGTCGCCTGAATCGCTGGGTCGAAACTGACTGAACGACTGAACGCTTCCGCGGCTTCTCGCGCCCCCGAGCGGCGCTGAGCGATGCCGCAAGTCGTTACTTTGCAACAGCTTCCGCCAATCACTCCGCCTGAGCGCCGGCGCAATTCTTAACACAATGTTCACCTCAAACCGAGTCGGCCAACTCCTCGCTCGGTCAGTATCTTGACGCAGCGTCGGCGCCATATGCCGCCCGCGCTACCGCCGATGACCGCCAAGTCTTGAAACAGCGTCGCGGAGCATACGAGGTGAACGACTGAACGCGCTCGGGGCTTCTCGCGCGCGAGAGCGGCGTTCAGCAATGCCGCAAGTCGTTATCCTGCCAGGACTTCCATTGATCTGCTGGACTGAACGCTGGCAAATATTTAACACAACGTTCACCTCAAACCGACTCGTCAAGCAGCTGTCAACCAGCGGCGAGCGGCTGGTGCGCAGTCGGAGACCGGCTCACCACGAAGCCAAGCCTCTCACGAGTTGTCGAATTGCCAAAGATCACAGCGGCTGACCTGATCAATTTAAATCAGCGCAGACCTTCGCCTGCTCATCACTCGCGAGTCGTCGGTCGAAGCCAAGGGTCGACTACACCGTGTCGATTTATAGCCAGTGGCAAAG
>JALORD010000318.1 GCA_025459145.1 Pirellulaceae bacterium
GACCGCGCTCGCGCAGGACCTGGTCGAGGGCCCGCTTCAGGCAGCTGATGGCGGCGCCGTTATCGGTTCCCCAGTTGCAGAACCAGACCGGCCGCGGATCGTCGGCATCGACGGCGGCGATGATCAGCCGGACGCCGTCTTCGCGGTCGTTGTAGCCCGGAACCGTCCGCTCGAGGAGTTGCTCTTCGGTCGGATACCGCGGGTCGTGCTGGACGAGCTTATCGTGGCACGCGCCGTAGGCCCGCACGAGCTGCTGGACGATCGCCAGGCCCGTCCGCTCGCGATTCTTGTTTTCCCCCTCGCGAGCCATCGGCCGGTTGGCGATGATTCCCTCGATGTCGAAGTCGCTCGCGTAGAGTAAAAACCGCACGAGCGACTGCTCGTCGTCCGGATCGCCCCCGGCGTCGGTCTCAATGATGATCCGCGGCCGCTCAGCGGCCGAGAGCGGTGCGACGATTGCCGCGAAGAGTGCGGCAAGGACTGCATAAGACAGGCAGAGGCGCACGTTGAACATGATTGGATTCGTTGGCGTGGCCATGAGCCTAGCAGGATTCGAATTAACGCAGTGAGATTGGGCCGCAGATAAACGCTGATTACCGCCGATCGTCGTCCAGCGGTTCCAACTCTCGCCGCCAAATCTGCGTCCTTCCGCGTTTATCTGCGGCGGTTCTCTTCCTGATTCCGTCGAACGTCCGGTAGTTCACAGCTTCGAAAGCAGCTCGAGCGCTTTGGCCTCGTAGATCTTCTGCCACTCCGGGGCGAGCAGGCAATCGCTGTCCTCCTGGGCGCGGCCGCGGTTTTTGAGCTGCTCCTCGGTCGGGGCGTAGTAGATGTAGCCGTTGGTATAGCCGGCGACGAACGTCGGCTTGTGCGGCGAACGCTCCTTCAGGTTGAGGCCGATCCGTACCGTCAGCTCGCCGGGAAACGTCGTCAGCACGAAATCGCCGACCCGCAAGGCCGCCAGTTCGACATCGAGCGTTCGCGAACCGGCGTCCAGGTTTTGCTGGTGATGCATTTTGAGTAGCGCGAGATTGGTCTGCACGCGCGTCAGCTCTTCCATCGTGTAGATGTTCGCCAGGTACGCTTTCATATTCTGGCGGTTCTGCGCGTCGTGCCGGGCGAGGTCGTCGCGGCCGCGGGCCGTTTCGTGCAGGTAGCGGTGCGAATCGTACGAAGGGAACTCGCCAGCCAGGCCGTGCCGGGCCGCGAGTTGTAGAAATGTCTTCAGGTTGAGGCTCGTGCCGCGGAGCGTACCGGCCAGCCGCTCGGCTTCCGCTTCCGCCGCCGTGATGTAGGGAGCCAAGTCGGCGCGCGGCAGAGCCAGACGTTCGTGGATGAGCTGGAGCGGCGCGTTGGCCCGGGTCTCGATCTGGCGGACGGCGGCGAGCGTGCTGAGGCCGAGCTTCGTCCCGAGCGGCTCGGCATCGCGGGGATGGTCGATGTCCTTGTAGAGAACCGGGTTCACATCGCCGCCACATCCCTGGAGGAAGAGCGCGAGTGCTCCGTCGCCGAGGTTTTCTTCGATCGTATGCGAGGCAAAGCCCACAAGATCGGCCGTGTTCGCACCGCTGGGAACGCCCTGAATCGGATGGCAGGCGAAGTTATAGACGACTGCCAGCGGCCGGCCGTCGAGCCGGTCGAGCCGCAGAATGCCAATCTCGGGATCGATCGGCCCGACGCTGGCAACCTCTTCATCGGGCGGCAACGAATACGCGTGCCGCACATCCGCCTCGCGGCCGCTTTTCAGCCGCAAGCGGCGATTCTCCATGATCCGGTCTTCGTTCCCGGTGCCGACACCCGCTTTGACCGGCACGAGCCCTCGCGCGGCGAGCTTCACCGCTTCGATCGTCCGCTCGGTCACGTCGGCGCACACAATCCCGTGGCAATGGCTGGCATTCACCAGGACGCTCGTCGGCGGAATTGCGAGGTCCTGCTCGAGCGCCTTCCGCACGCGAGCCAGATAGTCCTTGGGGAATGAGCCGATGTTTTCGATCGCCACCGCGTCGACCGTGATGATCACGGCAGTCTGCCCGTCGCGCTTCAGCACGAGCGCCTTGGCGTAGAGCGGGTCGTTCACCGGTCCGGCTTCGCGATGGGTAATGTCCACCTTCGCGACACCCGCGAGCAGCTCACCGGCACCAGCGCTGCTCAGGGGCCCAAGAGCGAACAGCCCGACCGCCAGGCACACGAGCCACGTGTGTCGCCTGTTCGAGTCAACGGTCGCGGACAGGATACCTGCTCTCAAACCTTGGGTATTCGTCATTGATTGGCCATTGGCACTTGGTCAGGGGTCATTTGCAGTCAGCCGGACGCAGACAATCTGTTCGTCGTCGCGGGCGAAGCAGTGGTTGCCGGCATAGGCGGGATGGGCCCAGGTTTCGCCGACGATTTTGGCCCGATCGTCTTCAAAGAGTCCCTCCGGCGTGAGACGCACCAGGAGCAGTTCGCCTTGAGCATTCAGGCCGATCGCCCGATCGGTGGCGTCGCTTCCCGTGGAATCGGTGTTGCCGAGCCAGACCAGCGAGACCTGCGGATTGCGCCCGCGGGGAGTGAGCCGATTGTCGTCGGTCCACAGCTTCTCTCCCTTGCTCAGTTCAAACGCCACGATCCCGTGCTGTTTGTCGAGCAGGTAGACATAGCCGTCGCGCACCAGCGGCGGATCCATCAGACCACGGAGAAAACGATTCTCTTCCCACAGGAGGTCCGACTGCTCGGGCGTTTGGCCGAGCTTGATCGCCCGCGAGCCGTGCCAATAGCCACAGACGAGGACCGTCCCTCGGTGATAAATGGGCGTAGCGATTGAAACGCCGTAGGTCACCTTGTAGGGAAACTTCCAGAGGAGCCGGCCGGTGGCCGGATCGTGCAGGACGATGTGTTCGGGCGTCCAGCCGACGAGGAGCCGCTGGCCGGCGTGGTCGACGAGAATCGGCGTTCCATAGCCGGCCGGGTCGTCGCCGCCGCGCCACAATTCTTCGCCCGTGCGGCGGTCGTAGCTGCTGTAGCACCCGCCAGGGAGCCCGGCATGGACGATCGCCTGCTCGCCGTCGATCACGACCGACGCAGCAAATCCCCACTGCGGGGTCTTCGCGCCGCGGTCGCGGACGAGATCTTTCGACCAGAGCATTTTTCCCGTCGCTGCATCGAGGCAATTCAGATGCCCCACGGCGCCGAGTGTATAGACCCGACCGTCATGAATCGTCGGCGTACACCGCGGCCCTTTGCCGTAGTCGAGGTCGCCGTAGGGTGCGGAGTAATGATGTTCCCACAGGAGCTTGCCGGTCTCGGCGTCGAGGCAGACGATCCGTTCGTCGCTGGTCCCGGCCGGCCGGTCGAGTGTGTAGACCTTGCCGCCAGACACCGCGAGGCCGCTATAGCCCGGGCCAATCGGCGACTTCCAAACCACGGGCGGCCCACCCGCCGGAAACTTCGCGGGAATCGCGGGAGCCTGCCAGGAGCCATCGCCGCGCACTCCGCGCCACCGGGGCCACTCCTCCGCGGTGGCCAGTCCGGGCAGAAACAGCCCGACAACGACCAGAGCCGCGAAGTCCCGCCACACTCCCGCCTGCGAACCGGCCATCCCGCGCATGCCGAAACTCCCCGACGAATCTCGATTCCATCAACGAGGTTTAATGTAACCAGCCGGCGTGGCAGGAGCGAGCGGCTGTGCTACGGCTGCCAACATAAGGGCGCGATGCAACATCCGCCCGCCTGTTGCGCTTAGGTTCCAGGCGACCAGTGTCGCTCGTTATTCCTCTTGATTCCTGGAACCCGATCATGAAAGCGATGCTTAGCAGTCCCAGAATGCGCCAGGCGCTCGTGATGGGCGCGGTGATGGGCGTGGGACATGCCCTGTTCCGTGGACTGACCGAGAACTTGCATCCCATCGTGGCGGTGGCGATCTTCCTGCCGGCTATCGCCCTCCTCGCGCTCGGTATGTCGTATTCGCTGCACCTGGCCGTAGGTCCAACGCAATCGAGAGATGCCAAGTAACCCTCAGCCGGTCGTGAAATCTCATGTAGGCGTATTCCGGCCCCGCGCGATACGATCAGTCAGAAGCGGAAGCCGCGCCGTGGCCGCGCGGTGGCTGTGAGGAGGCCGGCTGTCGATGTGGGGGCAAAGTCCAAGTTCGCTGCTCATGCTCGCGGGGGTCGCCCTGGCGACGTTTATCCTCTTGCGCGGGACGCGGGCGTACCTGGCCCGCTCACGAGCCGACAAGACGTCACCCGGAACGATTCGCGCCGAGCTCACCAAGTTGGAAACGAAGCCGACCTCCATCCCGCCGAAGGAACTGCTCCGCTGGCAGGTCGAGATGCACGAAACGGCCCGCGACCTGAAGGCCGAGATCGATACCAAGCTCGCGGCCCTGCAGGCGCTCACTATCGCCGCCCGGCAGGAGAGCGAGCGGTTGGAAGCGGCGATCACCAAAGCCGAACAGTTCGGGATCGACAGGGACCGCTCTTAGCCATTCGGCCAGCCGAGAAGCCCACAGCCGACCAGTCGCTGGGCAGTTCGAATTGCCTCATCGCGCGAGTAAAATCGCCAGCATGTCGTACCCCGATCCGGCCAATCCCTACGCGTCGCCTTCGGCACCCGCCGTACCCCCGACGATCGATTTTCGCGAAGCCGCTGTCGAAGAGAGCCTGCGCGTGATCGAGGCCGCGCCGGGACGTGATCCCGATGAACTGGGGCTGTCGCTGGTCCTGCCGGCCGATGCCGAAGGATTCACACGGCTGAAGTCGATCGGCCGGATGATCCTGGTGCGGCTGGTGCTGGGGATCGCGGGGATCGTCGTAGGGGGAATTCTGGCGGCCACGGAGGGCAAGCTGCGCGCCGCGCTGGGACTTGCCGAGTGGCACGTCCTCACCGTCGCCGCATTCTGTTCGCTCGGTGGAATTGGGCTGCTCCTGGCAAACGTGTTCTTTGTGCGCTGGGGCGTGCGGCGCGGAATCGGCGAGCGTTACGCACAGGCGCGGCAGCACAGCAATCTCCGGCCGCCGCTGTGTGTCGGTGTCGAGGATTGCCGCACCTTCACGACAATGAAGATCGCGCCGGAGGACCTGGCCTATGTCGCCTTCGACGCGGCCCAGCGACGCCTGATCCTCGAAGGGCTTCTGTTTCGCTACGTGATCCAAGCGGCTGACATCGTCAGCGTGCAGCAGGCCACCGGAGCGGCGACCACGGGAACGCAAGTCGTGTTCCGCGTCGGCAGAGCCGTCGTCGGCATCACGCTGCAATTCGATAGCATCTGGCACGAACTTCGCAAGCAAACGATCGGCGCCGGACGCGATCCGCTCCTCGGGCCGATTACCGATACATTTTCCGGCAAATTGGCGTGAGGCCAACTGTCGGTGGCAGGCGCCGAATTGCTCGCCCGTCGGCCAGCGTGACCGCCCAGCGGCCAAGGCGATGATCGTGTGCGCTAATCATCGGCACTGTTCCTGATGCTGGTCGAGTTGCCGAATTCCACCGATTGACGCCATCCCCGTTTCTGCGCGTTGTAAGTCTTCGCGGCTTGGCTCCAAAATTGCACTATGCCAGTCGAACTATGACGGGAAGCAGTCCTTGCTCGGACTCTTCGCTCGCTTCTACTCCCCTGGAGGTCATCATGTTACGCACAATTCGCTATTTCGCGCTCGCGATGGCGCCGCTCGGAATGAGCCTGGGCACGTGGATCGCCCCAACGCTGGTTCGTGCGCAAGAGCAGGATTTTGCCGCACTCGTGAAAAAACTCCAGGACGAAAAACCGAAAATCGCCGAGCGGCATCAGAAGCTGCTCGACTACCGCTACGACCTGGCCGACAAACCGGCCGAGGGAGTGACGATGTCGCGCGGCAAACCGGTGCAAGCAGGAGTGCGCGTCAAGCTGCCGGGGGGACTCACCTGGGAGCGGCTCGCCGCCATGACGCCCGCCGAAATCAAAGAGAAGACGCTCTGGCCCGCCGGCTTCTATCCGCTCCCCCATCCGCACCACGAAGCGGGCGGAATGGTCTTTCCCAAGATGCAGATCGACGAAATCAAGAAGCAGGAAGGCCGCGACCTCGCGCGGTTTGACCTCGATCATGACCTGCCGCAGCACTTTCTGCCCGAGTTTCCGGCGCCGATCTATCTGACGACGCGGCCCGACCTCGGCGATGTGACCAAGGGGAAGCTCGTTACGCTGGCCAATTTCCGCGAAATCTTTGGCGACGATGGC
>JALORD010000319.1 GCA_025459145.1 Pirellulaceae bacterium
CACGTCGTCGTTGTCGAGGCCACCTTCGACTTTCAGTACACCCCGGAGCGAGGTGCCGCTGATCGTGGCGTCGTCGGCGCCTTCGCCCAGTCGCACGGTCACGTGTTGGTCGAGGTCGAAACCGGTCGGCAAGCCGCTTCCGGTGAGCGTAAAGGAATCGTCGCCATCGCGCAGGTCGACATCGATGCCGTTGGTCACGTTCCGGGCCAGGAACACATCGGTGTCGCCATTGATCTCCGTCCCGACTCCGGCCACTTCATACGTATGCTCGGCAACCCACGTGACGGTGATTTCGTTGTCGGCATTGTCGCCGCGGATGATCAGGTTGCCTCCGGAGACGTCGACCGAAACGTCGCCAGCCAGCATGGCTCGCGATTCGAGTCCTTCCAAGAACAATCGCCGCTGCAGCCGGCGAGAGATCGCGCGATGGGCCTTCATTTCCAAACTCCTACCATGGGGAAGTTGATCCGCGAATGCGCGGGTTGAACCGGGCTTCGGTTCGCTGTCACCGCTTTGCAACCTGCATGCCGCGCGAAGCCGCGGTCGCGACGGACGGAGGGCGATTCCCTCACCCTAGCCAGCCGCAGGGCTCCCAAATTTTCCAGACATTTCCTCACCACGCGGGAGGATGCTCCGCTGCCCGTGGGGAGTTATGATGCTCGTCAGCCGAGACTTTACCGCTTGCCACTCACTGACAGGAACTGTCACATGCCACTTCGTTCGACTGCGCCAGGTGAACGCCAATCGACCAGACGGCTCTTTCTCCAGACGGCTGCCGCCACTGCGGCGGCCCTTGCGGGCTCGGCCGGACCGACGATTCTGAACGCTCAGGACAAGGCGGGTTCGAAGACGCCGACCGTTGGTGACAAAGAGCATACGTACGAGTGCTTGCACGGCTGGGGCGAGCTGCCGAGCCACTTGCGATGGGGTGAGACGCACGGCGTCGCCGTCGACGAGGCGGGGCTCATCTATGTCAAGCATCGCACGATGACGAAGGAGCCGATGGACGGCATCGTCGTGTTCGACCCCGAGGGGAAATTCGTCCGCAGCTTTGGCGACGAGTACAACGGCGGCGGCCACGGGATCGACATTCGCAAAGAAGGGAACACCGAGTACCTCTACCTGTGCGACGTGAAGCACAATCTTGTCACCAAGACGACGCTCTTGGGTGAACTCGTCTGGACAATGGGGCGGCCGCAGGAGGCGGGTGTCTACGACGACCCGAAGGTGAAGTACACGCCGACGAACGTGGCGTTCGCTCCCGACGGCGGCTTCTACATCGGCGACGGCTACGGCTCGCACTACATCCACCAGTACGATAAAGACGCCAAGTGGGTCCGCACCTGGGGCGGTGTCGGCGAGGAGAACGGCAAGATGCGGACGCCGCATGGCCTGTGGCTCGATAACCGCCCGGGGCGCGAACCGTCGCTCGTAGTGGCTGACCGGGCCAACGCCCGGTTGCAATACTTCACGCTCGACGGCCAGTTTTTGAGCCTCGAGAAAAACGTCAGCTTTCCGGCCCACTTCGACATCCGCGGCGACGTGCTCTTGGTCCCCGACCTGCACGCCCGCGTCTCGCTGTTCGGCAAGGACAACACGTTGATCGCCCACCTCGGCTACGACGCCGAGTGGACGAAGCAGGTCCTCGACGGCTTCAAGATGCGCGGCCAGCCCGACCAATGGCAAGCGGGCCGCTTCATCCACCCGCACGACGCGTGCTTCGACAAAGACGGCAACATCTTCGTCGTCGAATGGGTGCCGACCGGGCGGGTGACGAAGCTGCGGAAGGTGGGGTAGAGAGCGCGACCATGGGAGTGCAGCGAGTCCTCGCCGCTTTAGGAAGTAAGGGTGACGCCTGCAAGTAGAATCGCGCCAACTCTAAGCTTCTGACCTCCGACCTCTGAACCTCGGAATTCCCGCCATTCTTGAGTGGCCGCGCCCGTGGTGTCACAATGCAGCCGACTTGTTCGTCGCTTGCACCCCGGGAGGATTGCGCCATGCTCGACCGTCGTCGGTTTCTGGCTTCTGCAGCCGCGGGACTATCGCTGCCTCTCGTGGCCGGAATGCCGCGTTCCGCGCGGGCCGCGGATGGTCCGCCGCGGATTGCGTTCCTGGGGACGGTCGTGCGGCGGCATTCGCATGCCCAGCACTTTCTCGATCGGCTGACGCAGGGGTACACGTGGGGCGGGAAGTGGCAGGCTCCACGCGTCCAGGTCGCAGGGGTCTACATCGACCAGTTTCCTGAGCAGGACGACCTGGGCCGCCAGCGGATCGAGCGGCACGGCCTCAAACAGTTTCCTTCGGTGGCCGAAGCGCTCACGCTCGGCGGCGAGAAACTGGCGGTCGATGGCGTCGTCATTATTGGCGAACACGGCGATTATCCCCGCAACGAGATGCGGCAGACGCTGTACCCGCGATACAAATGGTTCAAGGAGGCGGTCAAGGTCTTCGAGGATTCGGGCCGCGCGGTCCCGGTGTTTAACGACAAGCACCTCTCGACCTCGTGGGACGAGTGCGCGGAGATGGTGGCCAACAGCCGGCGGCTTGGGTTTCCGTTCCTGGCGGGCTCGTCGCTGCCGGTGACGTGGCGGTTGCCGTCGATCGACATGCCCATCGATGCGGACCTGGCCGAAAGCGTCTGCGTGGCTTATGGCGGCGTCGACAGCTACGATTTTCACGCCCTCGAAACGGCCCAATGCATGTCGGAGCGGCGGAAAGGGGGCGAAGTGGGAATCGCCAGCGTGCACGCGGTGCGCGGCGAGAAGATGTGGGAAATGCTCGCTCAGGAGAATCGCGAGATCACGCAAAAGCTGGTCGTCGCCGCCCTGACGCGGAGCCACAATTTGCCGGTCGAAGGGGGCTATCCGACCGATCCAGTCACGTTTGATTGGGCGCGTCGGGCGCTGGCCGATTCGCTGGCGTACTTCATCGAACATCGCGATGGGTTCCGCACGACGATCCTGCTCTCGGGGATTCGCGACTTTAACTACGCCGGCTACCGCCGCGACACGGGCGAGATCGTCTCGTGCCAGATGTATCTGCCGATGCCGGGGCACGGCTCGACGACGGCCGACTTCTTCAATCCGCTGACGCGGCACATCGAAGAGACGATCCTCAAACGGCAGGCGCCGTATCCGGTGGAGCGAACGCTGCTTACGTCGGGGATGGTGATCGGTGGCGTGAAGTCACTCCACGCGGGTGAGATGCCCGTCGAGACGCCGGAGATGCAGGTCGCGTACAAGGCGTCGCCGAATTCGGCGTTCTGGGCGGAATAGCAGTGAACCTTGTCGTGGACATCGGTTAAGTAGACGACTTGGCTTCCTGGAGGACAGTGCCAACATGCAGTTTGTCATTCGTCTGACTCTGGCGATTCTCGCGGCGCTTGTGCTCCCGCCGGGGACCGCCTGCGGAGCCGAATCGCGCCCGAACATCGTCGTGGTGTTTATCGACGACATGGGCTGGGGCGACTTTTCCTGCTTTGGCAACACGGAGGCCCAGACGCCGCATGTCGACCGGCTGGCGGCCGAGGGGATTCGGTTCTCGCAGTTCTACGTCAATTCGCCCATCTGTTCGCCCTCGCGGTGTGCTTTGACGACGGGCCAGTATCCGCAGCGGTGGCGGATCACCTCGTTCCTGAACAATCGGGCAGACAACGAGCGCCGCGGCATGGCCCAGTGGCTCGATCCCGCGGCGCCGACGCTCGCCCGAATCTTGCGCGATCGCGGTTACGCCACGGGACATTTTGGCAAATGGCATCTCGGCGGCCAGCGCGATGTGGCCGATGCGCCGCCGATCTCGGCCTACGGCTTTGACGCGTCGCTCACGAATTTTGAGGGAATGGGACCGAAGCTCTTGCCGCTGACGCTCGCGCCCGGACAGGCAGAGCCCGGCAAGATATGGGCCGACGCCGAGCGACTGGGCGAGCCGGTCACGTGGATGCTGCGGTCAAAGATCACGACCGGCTTCGTCGACGCGGCGATCCAGTTTGCCGACGAGGCATCGCGGGCCGAAAAGCCGTTCTACATCAACGTCTGGCCCGACGATGTCCACACGCCGCTGTGGCCTTCGGTCGACCGCTGGTCCGAGACGAAACGGGGCAAGTACCTGGCAGTGCTCGAAGAAATGGATCAGCAACTGGGCAAGCTGTTCGCACATATCCGCGAGACACCGAATCTCCGCGACAACACGCTCGTGCTGGTCTGTTCCGACAATGGCCCCGAGCCCGGTGCGGGCAGCGCGGGGCCGTTTCGGGGCGCGAAAACGCGGCTGTATGAGGGAGGGATCCGCTCGCCGCTGGTCGTGTGGGGGCCGGGTCTCTTGGCGAAAGGCAAGGCGGGGACGCACAACGAGACATCGGTCTTCGCCGCGTTCGATCTGGTTCCGTCGCTACTCGCGCTGGCGAAGGTGCAGCCGCCCGAGGCAGTAAAGTTTGATGGCGAAGACGTATCGGCGACGCTGGTCGGCCGGTCGGACAATTCACGCCGGCAGCCGATTTACTGGCGCCGTCCGCCCGACCGCAAGTACTGGCCCGCACAACTCGGAGAACCACAGCCCGACCTGGCCGTGCGGCAACGGGAATGGAAGCTGCTGTGCGACTACGACGGATCGCGGGCCGAGCTGTACGACCTAAATTCCGACCGAGGCGAAAAGACCAATCTGGCAGACAAGGAGCCCGAAATCACCCGCCAACTGGCCGCGGCGGCCGTCGCCTGGCACAAATCGATGCCTGCCGACAACGGTCCCGCGCTCGCCCAGGAACCTGCTCCACCGCGCCCGAAGAAGAAGGCCAAGAAAAAGTGATTCCCATGTTTCGTGACCTTCGGTGTTCGCTCGTCATTGTCGCTGCGCTTGGGGCTGGGTTGTTCGCCAGTGCGAGCCGCTTGTCCGCCGCCGAGCGGCCCAACGTGCTCCTCATTCTCGTCGACGACCTGAAGCCGGCGCTCGGCTGCTATGGCGACCCGACGGCCATCACGCCGAATATCGATCGGCTGGCCGCCCGCGGAATGCGGTTTGAGCTGGCGTACTGTAATCAGGCGGTGTGCGCCCCTTCTCGGTTCACGCTGATGCTCGGTTCGCACTCGACATCAACCGGACTCTACGGCCTGGGCAGCCAATTGCGCAAGATTGTGCCCGATGCGGTGACGCTGCCGCAGCACTTCGCCCGTCACGGCTATCGGACGGAGTCGCTGGGCAAAGTGTTTCACATCGGCCACGGCAACCAGGGGGATCCCGATTCGTTCCAGGTGCCGCACTTTCACGACAAGGTGATCGAATACGCTGATCCGGCCAGCACCGACGGTGGCAAGCTGACCCGTGAGGAGGCCTATTTCACGAACCAAAAGCTGGGCGAGATCGGTTCGCTGCCGCGCGGCGCGGCGTTCGAATCGCCCGACGTCGCTGACGACAAGTATGCCGATGGCCGCGTGGCGGCCGAGACAACCAGGCGGCTGGCCGCGGCGAAGGAGCGCCGGGAGAAGGACGGCACGCCGTTCTTCATCGCGGCCGGGTTTGCTCGTCCGCATCTGCCTTTCAGCGCGCCGCGGAAGTACTGGGATCTGTACGATCCGGAGAAATTGCCGCTTCCCACATTCCTAGTCCCTCCCGCAAATGCGATTCCCATCGCAGGGAAAACCAACGGCGAACTCGCCAATTATACGCCCGTGCCCGAGAGCGGGATCGCCGACGGAAAGCTGTCGCGGCAATTGATTCACGGCTATTACGCCAGCGTGAGCTACGTCGATGCGCAGATTGGCCGGGTGCTCGACGAACTCGAACGGCTGGGGCTGGCCGAGAGCACGCTCGTCGTCCTGTGGGGCGACCACGGGTTTCACCTGGGCGATCACGGCCTGTGGACCAAGCACACGAACTACGAACAGGCGACGCGAATTCCGCTCATCGTGGTAGCGCCCGGCGTGGCCGCGCCCGGTTCGACGACCAAGCAACTGGCCGAAAGCGTCGACCTCTATCCGACGCTGGCCGAACTGGCCGGGTTGCCCGCGCCGGACGGACCGCAGCCGATCGACGGGCGGAGCCTCGTGCCGGTACTGCGCGATCCGGCGGCCCGTGTGCGAGACCACGCGTACCACGTTTACCCCAAGGGAAAGCTCGGGCGGGCGATTCGGTCGCTGCAATTCCGGCTGGTCGAGTGGAACGAAGTAGGGAGACCCCCCGAAGTCGCGGAGCTGGA
>JALORD010000320.1 GCA_025459145.1 Pirellulaceae bacterium
GTCGCTGCTGACCGGGCAATTGAGGCCTAGCGCCCCAAACGCTTAGGGTGAGGGCAGACAAGAACTGACTGCCAACCACAGTTTACGCTTTCGGCTCCGGCAGATGTGCAGCGATGCGCAGCGTGAGCTAGGGACACAGCCCGCGCTACGGCCGCAGGCAGTAGAGCGTGTCGCCGGTGCGGATGAGAAGCGAGCCCGGCGCGAGCGCGACGCCGTATTGCACGGGGCCGCTGAACATCGCGGCGGACTGTTGGCGCTCGGGAGTCGATTCCTGGCTTGCGCGGGCCGGGTCGGGCTTGATCGACGCGGGGTCCCAGAGCTGGTTCTCAGCCAGCACTTCGAACTTCGGTCCGGCGCGGAGCACCGTCGTCGTGCCGTCTTTGCCAAAGCAGTACAGCCGATCGCCCACTCCCACGGGCGTCGCCCAGCTCGACTGCTTGATCCGCTCGGTGTAGCGGCTCTCGCCCGTCTTGGCATCGAGGCAATAAACGACGCCACTCCGGTTAATCCAATAGGCGTGGTCGCGATAGACCATCGGCGAGGCGAAGGTCGGCACGGCCGACTCGGTGCGCCACAGGACCTCGGGAGCGAGCTTGTCCCCCGCGGCGGCGATCGACATGGCCAAGTTCGACTTTTTCGCTCCTTCGGCCCGCGCGCCCCCTTCGCGGCCGGGGGACGCACCCACGAGGAACCGCCCTTCGGCAAACGGCAGCGGCGTCGACGACGTGTTGCCCGCCACCTCGCCATACGACCAGAGGAGCTGGCCCGTGGCTGGATCGTAGCCATCGACGCTGCCCGCCGAACTGCAGACGACCTGCGGCCTGCCCGCCACGGGGACGATGGCCGGCGAGCTCCAGCTCACGCGGCTGGTCCGGTCGGTCTTCCAGAGCGTGCTGCCATCGGACTTGCTCAAAGCGACGAGGTACGAAGGACCTTCGTGATCGGCCAGGATGATCATCGCCTCGCCCGACAGCACCGGCGACGCCGCGAGGCCGAACTCATTCTGAAACTTGCCATAGTCCTTGCTCAGCGAGCGGGACCAAAGCAGCTTGCCATCGAGCGAGAGGGCGACAACATCGCCGCTTTCGAAGAAGGCATAGACCGCCTCGCCATCGGTCACCGGCGTGGGGGCCGCTTTGCTGACATAGACGCTCGTCTTCACCTTGTCCGACGTGGGAAACGAATGCCGCCAGAGCTGGCGGCCATCGGCCAGGCTGACGGCGACAACGTGGCACGTGTCTTTCTCGGGTCCTTCGACAGACGTGACGAAAACCTTGTCGCCGGCGATCACCGGGCTCGACTGGCCATAGCCGGGAATTGCCGCTTTCCAGGCGATGTGCTCGGTCGGCGACCACTTGAGCGGCAATGTCTCGGCGTCGTCGGTCGTCCGGGCGCCCGCGCCCAGAAAGCCGGGCCACGTGGGCGCACTGCCGGCGGCGAGCGTGATCAGAACCAGAGCGAGGGAGTGCGTCACGTGTGGAACCTCAAGTGGTGCGAACGAGTAGGTCCCGCGTGCCAAGCGGGACCTGGGGTTGCCATGGCTGCGTCAATCTGCGGCGTAGGGATTCGCCCGACAGGCGAAACCTAGTTCGCCGTCAACTTCACTTCGAGCGCTTCGACCTCGTGGACTTTGCCGCCGCGCGAGGTGCCGCCGACCACGAGCAGCTTGCCCGCTTCATCGGCCACCAGGCGGTGGAACATCCGCGGGTGATTCAGCTTACCGACTTGCTCCCACGACTTGCCATCGGGCGACAGACGGCAAAGGATCCCCGAACCGGTCGTGGCAAACAGTCCCTGCTCGGTGCCGAACGCCGACGCGCCGAAACCATCCATCGGCTTGCCGGGGAGCTTTGGCCCCCGAGACCAGGCCTTAGACGCCGGATCGTAGATGTCGACGCCGGTGCTCATGTCGTTGCTGTCGTCCATCCCCCCCATGACGTAGAGCTTGCCCGCGTAACCGGCGACCGCCAGGGCCCGGCGACTAAACGGCGGGGCGGTGATCTCCGACCACTGGGGCATCGGCTCCGATAGGTCGCAGACGTAGGCGGTCGTGTGCCACTCGCCGTCGCCCTTACCGGCGAGTTGCCAGCCGCCGACGACGTACAGCTTGCTGCCGATGAGAGCCGCGTCATGGCTCGAGCGGCCCGCGGGAAGCGGAGTCAGATCCTGCCAGCCTCCCTTCAACGGATCGAAGCGGGCGAAGTCGGCCTGCGAGTGCAGGTCCCACTCGTCTCCCTTGTCGTTCTTGGCTTCCCAACCGCCGACGCGGTAGAGATTGCCAGCGTAGCCGACCATGGCGAGGCCAGTCCTCCGCGGTCCTTCGCCGACGACTTCCCACTTTGCCCCCTCGACCAGCTTCAGCCGCAAGAGTTGCTTGGCCTGTTCGGCGGCCGAGTAGCTGTGGGGCGTGCCGAGATGGCCCCCGTAAACGTACAGGTAGCCATCGACCACGGCGGCCCCGAAGCTGGTAATTCCCGGCTCCAGCAGCGGCAGTTCGGTCACCTTGACCTGCCCTTCACCCAATTCGTGATTAGTGAGCACGATCACTTCGGCGGTCCGCGAGCCGTCGCTTTTGTTCGTGATCGCCAGCAGCCGCGTCGGTAGGTCGTAGCCACCCACGGTGGTCCACTCGTTGATGAGCTGCCGCGTGCTCTGGATCGCCCCACTCTTCGCGTCGAACGTGGTGACGCAGTAGCTCCGCGGCAGGTGCTTGCCGTCGGCCGTACGGCTGACTTCCGCCACACTGATGATCATTCGCGAAGCATCGCCGTGGCGGTGCACCTCGGTCAGCACGTCTCCCTTGGCCCGCCACAGGCTCTTCTCGGCCGGATCCTTGGACTTGATCAAGCGGCCCAGCGGGTGGTTCGCGTCCTCGTCGGCAAATTCGACGCCGGTTACCGCTTCGCCTTCGCCCAGGCGATGGTTGACCACCGAGCTGAGTGTCCGCTGGACCCACTCGAAACCGCTCGGCGCTTCGAGCGTCAGCTCAATTGCTCCATCGGCCGCGACGGTGAGCTTTCCCTTGGTCGATTGGCCGCTGTTCGCCACTGAAACATCGGCCGCAAAGCCTGGAAAGGCGAGCCATACAGCCCGTCCGTCGTGAGCCCGCCGCATCATCTGGTCGGCCGTCTGCGGGCCGCGCTGGGCGAGCGCTGGCGAAATGACCAGCGCCGGCAAGATGGCCATGGCGACGACTAACGCCGCCGTCAACCGAGGGAAACGAAACACATCGCGAGACATAAAACGCTCCTGGTGGGGATAACTGCAAGTGTAGCGGATGGGGCGGGCGGCCAAACGGTCGAATCGCCTAGCGGTAGGCCGACGCGGTTTGGCCGGCGGCAGGAATGGCCACGTCGAAGTTGGTCGTTTCGCCTGCTTGAATCTCGACCGCCAGCGTCGACTGCTTGTTGAATGCCGGCGGAATCGGGTTCGGCGGCAGGGGCTTTCCGCCGCGAGCCGCAAAGGCCGCTTCGTCATCGAGGGCGAAGCCCAGATCGAGTTCGGCTTCGACTTCGACCCGATTTTGGCCCACGATCGGACCGGCCGCGCGGTCGAGCGTGTACTGACCGTCAACAACGATTGCCGACGCCGCCGGGCCAGAATTTGGCGATACAGGGACGAACAAAATCCGCCCTTTGGCGAGCGGTGCGCCGCCCAGGGTGACGCGGCCAGCGACCGCGCCCCGATTGAGCCCGTCGCCGCCGCAGCCGGCGGCCGCCACGGGCGTGAGCAGTGCGATCAGGCAAAGTGCGCTGCGAAACATGGATAAAACCTCCGAATTTCCAGGCATATAAAGATGTGGGACCTCGAACTACGGCAGTTGCAGCGACTCGCCGCCGTCGCGCGTAGCGAGCGCGTCGAGCACCAAGTGGTCGATCGTCTCGGGCAAGTAGTGGATCGAGCCATCGACGTAGGCCATGTTCACGCCGCCCGGATGCAGGCTGCGGAAATTCGACAGCCGGGCGCTGTCGCCCGCCATCTGCTTGGGATTGAAAGGGCCGCGTGTCGTGAACGCCGTCGCCAGCGGATAGGGACTCGCCCAGTAGGTAAAGCCGCCGCGGACTTGGCCGTTGCAAGGGCCGCTGGTGAACATGTAGTCCCTAAAGAACCAGTGAGACTCGCCCACCATCAGCGTGTTCGACGTGCCGTCGAGGATCGAGGCAAAATTGGTCTGCGGCGTTTGGGCCGTGGCGATGGCTCCGTTGTTGGCGGCCCACGGATCGAGCGAGCCCGTCGAAAAGGCGTAGGTGCCCGGAGCGCGGTCATTCGCGTCGCAACCAGAGATCGGCACCGGTCGGGCGAAGACGTTCGACGGGCAAATATACGTGGGAATCCGCTGCGACACCGCCGCCAGATTCACCGGGCTGCTGTTCCCTTGCGAGAAGTCGTACAGCGTGTAGAGATTCGACTGCTCCAGGTGCGGCAGGATCGCGGCGAACCCGCTGCTGCCGGCCAGCGTCGGGTTGGTCGAGGCAGGCGGAAGCTTGTTGACGAGATCGTGATAGTTGTGGCAGGCCAGGGCGATCTGCTTCAGATTGTTCTGGCAGCTCGTCCGACGCGCCGCCTCGCGGGCCGATTGGACCGCAGGAAGCAAAAGCGCGACGAGAATTCCAATTATCGCGATGACGACGAGCAACTCGACGAGCGTGAAGCCCCATCGATCGCGAGACGAACGGACAGCAACATGGCATGGCGACATGGTCGCTTCTCCCGGGCCTGAAGGACGGAATGCCAAGATCGCAAGGAAGCTGGCGCGACTGGCTGGCCGGGAGGCTGGCTGGTTGCTGGCACCGCCGGGCGGCGGAGCGGCTTGGTCGGAGTGGTGGTGAACCAGGCTCTTGATACTGAGACCCGGTATCAACAATGGCGAGTTTACTGTGATTAGGCCAGGACCGCAAGGGGCGCGAGAGCGTTTTCCCGCAATGACTCAAGCCGCGGATGGCTTAGCAATCAGCCGGGCGACGGGGGCGAGTGAAGCGGTCGGTCTTCAGCCTCCGGACCGAGCTCCACGTTTTCGTAGATCTCGGCCAGGGCCAGCTCGCACTCGATCGACGAGAGCCGCAGAGTTTGGTCGAGCCCCGACACGAGCTCGTACATCCAGGGGCCGCCAGGCTCACGGTAGTAGCGAGTGATCTTCGCCTCTTCCTGCGAAACGAGGAGATACTCGCGGAGCGAATCGAGCTCTTGGTAGAACTCCCACTTTTGCCCGCGATCGTAGTTTTCGGTCGATTTCGAGAGGACTTCGACGATCACGCGGGGGTTCGTGACGGACTCAGGCTTTTCGTTCGTTAGTTCGGCTTTGCCGCAGACGACAAGAGCGTCGGCATAGGTGTAGAGGTCGCGCCGGTGGACGCGGATTCGCAGGTCGCTGCCAAAGGGTCTGCAACCAGACCCTCGGAGGCTCGCATGCAGTATGCCGAGAATGCTAGCGCTAACTTGATTGTGCCGGAACGAGGCCCCCGCCATCGCGAAGATTTCGCCACGATAGAACTCGTGCTTGGCAAGCGAATCGGCTTCGAGGGCGATGTACTCGGCGGCCGTGAAGCGGCGTTTGACGGGTGCAGTCGACATGGTTTCCTCTCCTGACAATTCTAGCCCGCGGAAGATTCAGGAGACAAATCGAATCCGCCCCGTCAAGGCAGCCCCGAGCTACATCGCCGCGATAATTTCGAGGCAGATCCGCCGGACATCGTTCGGGTTGGCGTTGGGGTTTCGCTTTTTCGCTTGGCCGAGGAGAGCGCCGACCGCTTGTTGCTTGCCCCCTTTCACATCGGCCACGATCTTCGGATTGGCGGCGACGATTTCGCGGCAGATCGCCTCCAACTCCGAAGAGTCGACTTTCGCGATCCCGAGGGCCGCCATCGATTCGGCCGCCGAGCGGCGATTGGCCACCATGTCGTTGAAGACTTCCTTGGCCCGGGTGACTTCGAGTTCTCCCGCGACAACGAGTTTTACCAGTTCGCCAAGTGACGCCGCCGACAGCGGGAACTGCTCCAGTGAAGAGCCTTGCTCGTTCAGGACGCGGAGCACTTCCTGCGTCACCCAGTTGGCCGCCTTCTTGCCGTCGCCGCCGATCTTCGCAACTTCCTCGTAGTAGGCCACCAATGGCAACCCCTGGGCGACGATCACATCGCTGTCGTACGGCGTGATGCTGTAGCTTTGCTCCAAGCGATGCCGGATCGC
>JALORD010000321.1 GCA_025459145.1 Pirellulaceae bacterium
GCCCGGGATAGCGGACGACGAGCGGCACGCGGATGCTCGGTTCGTGCATCGTCCGCTTGTCGACCATGCCGTGCTCCCCGGCGAGAATGCCATTGTCGGCGGTAAAGACGATCAGCGTATGGTCGAGCTCACCCAGTTCGGCGAGGAGCGCGTACAGCCGTCCGACGCTGTCGTCGACCGACAGAATCGTCCCCCAATACGCCCGCTGCATGGCTGCAAAGTCCTTGACGGCCTCCGGGCTGCGGTCGGGAAATTTCTTGCGGTAATCGAACAAGGGACCGTAAATGCCGTGCCAGGTATCTAGCCGCTTTTGGAACCAGGCGGGCTTGTCTTCGAGCAAAAACGCCGTCCGCGGATACGCGATCGGCACCTCGTCAAACGCGTGCTCGTACTTGGGCTCCGGATAGTAAAAGCTATGCGGCGCCTTGTGTCCGAGCATAAGCAGAAACGGCTGGTCTTTCGCGGCCGCCGAGCGGAGCCATTTTTCCGCCATGTCGGTAACGACCGTGGTGTAGTAACCCTTCACCACTTCCCGCCGCTCGCCATTGAAATTGAACTCGGTGTCCCAATATTTGCCCTGTCCCTTGTGCGTGACGAAGTAGTCGAACCCCGGCCGCTTCTCGTCGTTCTCTTCCCCCATGTGGTACTTGCCGATGTAGGCCGTCTGATAGCCGGCCTGCTGCAATTGCCGCGGAAAACTCGGCAGATCGGCCGGATACTCCGTGAAGTTGTCAGCCACTCCATGCGAATGTGCATAGAGGCCGCTCAGGATCGACGCCCGGCTTGGCGAACAAAGCGACGTCGTACAGAAGGCATGGCGAAAGTACAGCCCTTCCGCGGCGAGGCGATCGATGTGCGGCGTCTTCAAGACCGACTTGCCGCTCGGCCCGATCGTATCGAACCGCTGGTCGTCGGTCAGGATGAAGACCACGTTTGGCCGGCGGTTTGGTTCCGCCGCATTCACGGCGGGTAAATCTAGCGTCGCGAAAACTCCGACAATCGACAAACCGAACGCCAGCCAAGCTCCTAGATTCGACACGTGTGGAATGGTCGGAGACATCGCAATGAATCTCACGGTGGGAGGGGTTGTCGTTGAGCTTCTGCCCCAGTATGCATATCGCGCGCCCGGACGCTACCCCGACAAGCGACTAGCCCGGTGCTGCTTGGCTATCCGCCGCATTTACGAAAGCTCACGAGCGGGTTGCAGAATCGGCCCATACATCTCCGGCCGCCGGTCGCGCATTCGGTCGATCTCGTGCAGCTTCGGGCGGCGGACGATCTTTTTCTGCCGGGCGGCGGCGACGTCGATCTCGGCATAGAGGACTGCCTCGCGGTCATGATTGGCCTCGGCGAGCGTCTGGCCGCTGGGACCGCAGATTTTCGACTGACCAATGAACGGAAACGTCCGCTCAGTGCCAACCCGGTCGCACGAAGCGTAAAAGATATTGTTCTCCATCGCCCGGGCATTGACCACGCAGCCTGCCATGCACTCGGCCCCCGGCGGCCAGTTAGTCGGCAGGACGACGAGGTCGGCCCCGAGCAATGCCAGCACGCGGGCCGATTCCGGAAAACCGCCGTCATAGCAGATATTCATGCCGATTCGGATGCCCGCCGCTTCGTGGATCGCAAACGGCCGGTCCCCCGGCGTCGTGAACCGGTCGACTCCCAAGTACGGCAGGTGGATTTTGCGATACGAGCCGACGACTCCCTCAGGACCGACGAGGACACACGCATTAAAAATCCGCTCGCCGTCGGCTTCGAGCAGGCCGTAGATGGCGTAGCAGCCGAACTCTTTACAAGCGGCGGCAAATCGCTCGGTGCTCGGTCCGGGAATCGGCTCAGCCTGCGGGCGGGCTTCGGCCAGCGAGTCGTAGCAATAGCCGGTCAGAGCCGCTTCAGGAAACACGGTCAGCTTGGCCCCTTGAGCGGCGTTCTCCGCCAGCAGTTCGAGCATGCGGGCCAGGTTCCGCGCGCGGTCGGCAAAGGCAATGTCGATCTGGGCGACGGCAATTTTTGAGGGCATGAGGGAGACTCGGCGGAAGCGTGGGGAAATAGGGCGAGCCGGCTGGAAGGAATTGCACTCTAACGGCGCCAGCCGGATACCGTCCAGCGGACGGCCACTACGCGACAATGGGCCTTACACGTGGATTAGAATGCGGCTCACGTCGATCGCGAGTGGTTGTCCCGTCGTCGACCGTCAACTTCCTTTTTCCCCGGGAACGCATCCTGATGACACGTGTGCACTGGTTGGCGGTGCTGCCGCTCCTGGCGGCAACCGCCTGGGCCGCGGCTGCGGAGCCGACGATCGAAGCTCCCGGCGACAGCCAGCTCGAAATCAAGCTCGAGCGGATCAGCCAAGGTTACGACGGCCAGACCTGCTGGGTCCATCCGCGGGCCGGCACCATCCCGGGCGCGCAGCCAATCGTCGTCCTGACGATGCAAAAGCTGCTCCTCACCGGGAGCGACGTGTTCTTCGCGCTGAACGAAATGCGGACGGACGATCTGGGCCGGACCTGGACCGGTCCGACCGAGCACGCAAGAACTCTAGGCCGCCGCGACGAACCGAGGGGTGTCGTCGTTGCCACCTGCGACTTTACTCCCAAGTGGCATGCGGCCAGCGGCAAACTCCTGGGCACGGGCCAGACGGTTCGCTATCGAGACGACAAGGTGATCGCCAATCGGCCACGGGAAACAACGTACTCGGTCTACGATCCGCGGGCCCGCACCTGGACGCCCTGGGCAACGCTCGACATGCCCGATCACGAGAAATTCTTTAGCGCGGGGGCCGGTTCGGTGCAGCGAGTCGATCTCGAAAATGGCGATATCCTGCTGCCGATCTACTTCAAAAGCCGCGCGCAGGCCGACTTTCGCACAACGGTGGTACGCTGCCGCTTCGATGGAAAGAGCCTCACCTATGTCGAACACGGCAGCGAGCTCACCACGGCTGGCGGCCGTGGACTTTACGAGCCCTCGCTCACGCGGTTCGGCGATAAGTACCTCCTGACACTGCGCAACGACTCGGCCGGCTATGTCGCTACCAGCGCCGATGGTCTGCACTTCGACGAGCCGCGCAAGTGGCTCTGGGACGACGGCACCGACCTGGGGAATTACAACACTCAGCAGCACTGGGTCACCCGCGGCGACCGGCTGTACCTCGTTTACACCCGCCGCGGCGCGAACAACGATCATGTCTTCCGACACCGGGCCCCGCTGTTTATTGCCCGCGTCGACCCGGCGACGCTCCGCGTGATCCGCCGCACCGAACAGGTCCTTGTTCCGGAGCGCGGCGCTCGCCTCGGCAACTTCGCCGTGACCGACGTAAACGACCGCGAAACGTGGGTCACGGTGGCCGAATGGATGCAAACCAAAGGACCGAACGTGGTGATTCCTCCCGACAACCCGCATGGCGCCGACAACAGCGTTTACGTCGCCCGGATCTTGTGGCCAAGTCCTCAGCCGTGAGCCTGCTCACTCTCCCTGGAATGATGGCAACGATGGCAGTTTTGCACACCAAGCTCTCCCAGCTCACCCACCTCTGCCAACGCCGCCAGTCCGTGCTGCGACGTTTCATCCTGGGGCAGGCGATGGCCCTGTGCCTGCTGGCGATACCGCTCGCCGCCGCGGAGCCCTGGGCCGATCCACAGCTCGGCGTTCATAAAGGCTTGCAGCTTTGGCTCGACGCCAGCCGGGCCGCCGGCGAGCGGCCGATTCCGGCCGAGGGACCGCTGGCCGCGTGGCGGGACGCTTCGGGCCAGCGGCGCGACCTTAAGCAGGATGTCGGCAACAGTCAACCGCACCTCCTTCAGCTCGGCGAAGCGGCGATCGTCCGGTTCGATGGCGTCGACGATCACCTGCGGCTGATCGGCCAGGGCGCCGAACTCAAGTCGCTGACGATCTTTCTGGTCGCGGCTCCGCGGCAGAACCCGGGTGCCTTTCGGGGCCTCTTGGCGCTCAATCGAGCGGGCGAGAAGGATTACACGAGCGGCCTGACGATCGACCTTGGTCCCGCGGGCACGCCTCAGTTCAGCGCGCTCAACATCGAAGGGCGCGGATTCGGCGGGGCCGTCAGCCTGCGGAAAAACTCGGGCCCGTTTGGCAAGCTTCATACCTTCGAGGTCTCGTCCGACGCCGCGGCGAAATCCATTCACCTTGCAATCGACGATCAGCTCGAGGGATCGCGCCCGCGCGACGGCTCGCCCCTTTCGCTCGATGAGATCACGCTCGGAGCGCGTTACTACAACAACGGCGCGGGTCCGCAGCAGGTCGACGGCCACATCCGGGCCGAGATCGCCGAACTGCTCGTCTACGACCGGGTCCTCTCCGCCGACGAGTCGAAGTCGGTCCGCGCATACCTCGCGGCCAAGTATGGCCCAATCAAGGACGCCCTGCCGCCGATCGGCGACGGGACCAGCGAGCCGCTGGTCCCGGTGGAGAATGCGCCTCCCGTGCAGGTCTTCTATCCGGGCTTCACGGTTCGCGAGCTCCCTGTCGACCTGACGAACATCAACAACGTGCTCTATCGTCCCGATGGCAAGCTCCTGGCGGTCGGTTACGACGGGCGAATCTGGCTGCTGTCCGACACCAATGGCGACGGTCTCGAAGATCAGTCGGATCTCTTTTTTGAGAGCAAAAACGGCCAGCGGGCTCCGATCGGCATGGACCTCACGCCACCGGGCTACAAACACGGCAATGGCCTGTTCGTCGTGAGCAAGACCCGTGTCGCCCTGATCGTCGATACGGACGGCGACGACCGGGCCGACAAGGAGATCGAAGTTGCCGGCGGCTGGAAGGAGAGTTTCCACCAGGTCGATGGTCTGGGCGTCGCCTTCGACCGCGAGACGGGCAGCGTCTACTACGGCCGCGGGACAATGAATTTCACCGACCCGCTGCTCAAAGACAAGGAAGGCCGAGCGCAGTACAAGCTGACCGACGAATCGTCCGCCATCCTTCGCGTCGCGCCCGATTTCAAGAGCCACGAGATTGTCGCCACCGGGATTCGCTTTCCCGTCGCCCTGCGGTTCAACAAGTCCGGCGATCTGTTCGCGACCGACCAGGAGGGAGCAACTTGGGTTCCCAATGGCAACCCGCTCGACGAGTTGCTGCACATTCAGCAGGGACGCCACTACGGCTTTCCCTCGCGGCATCCGATCCACCTGCCGAGCGTGATCGACGAGCCGAGCACGTTCGACTACGCCCCACAGCACCAATCGACCTGCGGCTTCAATTTCAATGAGCCGGTGACTGAATTTGGTCGTTCGTTCGGTCCGCCGGCGTGGCGGGGCGAAGCGCTCGTCACGGGTGAATCGCGGGGCAAACTTTATCGCACCAAGCTCGTCAAAACGCCCGCCGGCTACGTGGCCCGCACGCAACTGCTCGCCGGGCTCTCGATGCTCACGATCGATGCCTGCCCCGCTCCCGACGGCAGCCTCGTTGTCGCTTGCCATAGCGGCGGCCCCGACTGGGGGAGCGGCCCGTCGGGCAAAGGAAAGCTCTTTAAGATCAGCTACACGGACCCCGAACATCCGCAGCCGGTGTTTGCATTTGCGACCGGCCCGCGGGAGGTGCGTGTCGAATTCGATCGACCGGTGCCGACCGAATTGCTGAGGGACGTACTCAAGCAGTCGAAGCTGACAGCCGGTCAGCACGTCCGGGCCGGTGACCGCTTCGAGACGATCTGGCCGGGCTATGCCGTCGTGCAGTTGCAGCGGATCGCTCCCCGCCGCGACGTGCCGATCCGTTCGGCCCAGCTTACGCCCGATCAGCGGTCGCTCGTCCTGGCCGTCGATCCGATTCCCGCGGCTGTCCACTACGCCCTCACTCTCCCCGGAATGAGGCGGCCGGCTGCCGAAGAAACGCCGGCGGGGACACTGCCGCAGCATGCCGCCATCGATCTCGATTTCGACCTCACCGGCTGCGAAGCAACCTGGACGCCCGAGAGCGGAGGACCGGCAACGACGATCTGGCTGCCGCACTTGGACCTGCGTGTTGCCCGTGAACTTACCGCCGGGAGCGCCGCGCACGACGCCTTTTGGGAGACCGTCAAGGCACCAGGACAGCTCGTGTTGAAGGCGCAGCTCAATCTTTCCGACATGCTTCGCCCTGCGGTGCAGCCGGGATCGAAGATTGATTTTGAGTGGCCCGAGGAAACCGTGAACGTTAGGTTCG
>JALORD010000322.1 GCA_025459145.1 Pirellulaceae bacterium
GAGGTCGAGTGGCGTGATCTCCCGCGGCTCTGGCTCGCGGCTGTAGGCCTGCTGCAAGTAATCGGCCAATGAAACGAGGTCTTCGCGGTACGACTTGATTGTCAAGGCCGCGGCGTTGCGCTCGACCGACAGAAACCGCAGGAACTGGGTAATGGCCGATTGCATCGGATGCCGGTAATGCGCCGCTGGCTGCTGGGAGTACAAGCGGCTTCACGGCGCGGGAAGTTAGGTTTCGTCGCCGCTGCGGTCCGTGGCCAAGGGCAAGCTGAAGCGGCGATGCGGCCGCGGGACATTAGATCCTCCAGCAAATGACCCACCCTCAGCGGCTGACTGCTGCGCCACCTCTTGGGCGGTCTGGCGGACGCGCTGGCTCAGGACGGCCGCGTCGTACCAGCTGAACGATAGCTCGGGATTGCTGGCAAACCGACCCAGCGTACGCAGGGCCTCCGAGCGATGCGCGTCATCGAACAGGAAAATATATCGCTCTTCGCCTTTGACGAGGGCCAGCACATTGATGTCGGTCGTCACGGGGGCGCGTCTCCTTGATCGTTCGCTCGCATCCTGGCACGTTGCCGCCGCCCGCGGCGGCGCATCCACAATCCCTTAGGGGTCGTATCGGCCAAGCGGCCAGCGATAGATGACCCGCCCTTCGCTTGCCCCTCCTCTTGCCGTGAGCGTTTCCGTCACGTGCAAATGGCAACAAAATCGCACGTAGTCGTCGGGACGCTGAAGATATCCCATCCAACCGCCGAAACGAGCGTCATCGCGAAAGAAGTAGTAGTTCTCGATCAGTTCGGTAATCTGTGCGTCCTGCCCGTGATAAATCCGCGTGTGCGTGATGATCGGTTCGTATTGAGGCTGTGGCGCAGGGCGCGTGACAGCAGGCGGAGGCGGAATGAACCCTCGCGGATCGGGCCAGTCCGGAGGAAGCTGCGGCACGCTCGCGTCCACGGCACCGCCTGCCAGCAAAATCCTCCCGCTCGGTCGGGATTTCCGGTGTCTGCGTCTTCAGCTGCGCCCGCGCAAGCTCAAACTCGGCCTGTTGCACGAGCGTGCTCGGAATGTATTCCTCTTCTGCGCGGCCCCAGGGCAGACCATAGCCCGCGGGAATCGGATGATACGAAGGATTGGCCGCGTACCAATCGACCGCCAGACCGACGCGGGGCGGATAGTAAGGCGAGTATTCGGTGACCGAACCGATCAGGACGGCGTCGACGCCCATCATCCGCGCCAACTTCTGGAAGTCCGCGCCGGTCCGCGGTTCGATGCCGCTGGCCGCCAGAAACTGCTTCGCCACGCCAACCGGCATCACCTCGAAGCCCGGAACGTCCTGCAATTCGTTGTAGTACGCCAGCGCGATGGCGTCGCCATCGACGGTGGGCTCGGCGCTTTGGTTATAGAACGGCAGCACCGCCACTTTGTGAAGCTGCGGAAACGGATTGTGATACAGCGGCTCGACGCGCCGATCGGGAAACGCCGCGCAACCCGCCCCCGTGCTGGCAGCCAGCGCAAGCGCCAGCAGCCAGCGTCCTCGGCAAGCACGGAGAAACGTAAACCGGTCCAAGGGGGAGTCTCCGCTGCTGCTATCTCGAGATGTCTGCGCCCGCCCGGTGCGCAGGGAATAGCCCGCAGCGTCCCCCTTATCGGCAAACTCGCGCCAGATTCTTCAGCTTAATACGGAGTGGCTAGTGCAGTTGGAATCGACGCAGCACGACTTTGCCCCGGTCCCTCGCTCCTCACTCTCTACCGATGTCGCCATCGAAGTCGCACCTGGCAGCCTGGCGGGCTGACGACGGCGGCTTCTTCGGCCGCCGCGTAGTGGAGACTGGCGGCCGGGCTCCCGAACGTTTCGTCGCCGATGCCGGGCACAATCCAGATGTTGCGGAAGGCGACCGGATTGCCATGATCCTGCAAGTTGATCGGGAACGGCTCCGGACCCTCGACTTTGCCCCCTCCCGTCTTGGCGATCACCTCGCGGTGCAGATGAACCGGCACACCATTGTGCAGGACGGTGATCCTTGCGTTGGCGGTCTTGGTCTTGCCATCGGTGGCAAACGTCGGCGGCGTGAACCAGATGTCGTACGTCTGCCAGGCCAGCGGCGGCAGACACATGTTGAGTTCCGGCCGCTGCTGGCGATAGAGGCTGCCGCATTCGTTCTCGATCCCTTCGAGACCAAACGAATCGAGAATCTGGACTTCATATCGCTGCTGGATATAAACGCCGCTGTTGCCGCGAGCCTGGCCGCGGGATTGCGGCATGTACGGCGTGCGGAATTCCAGATGCAGGCGAAACGCTTCGACCGGCATTTTCGTGAGCGCCCCGGCCGCCAGGTAGCCATCGGGCGTCAGCTTGCCGTTGGTGAAAGCCTCGGTCGACGATCCATCGAACAGCACGACCGCATCGTGAGGCGGAGCGAGGCCCATCGTCGGGCTCTGGCGATGCACTTTCGTCAGCCGGCCGGTCGCGTCGAGCGAAATGGCAACTTCTGGCGTGACGAGAAAATTGCTCTCCGGTCCCAAAAGTACGATCGAATCGCCCATGAATTGCCCGCTCAGGCGGCGTTTCGACGCGCCGTCCCAACCGGCGCCCGGCAAGCCGCCGCGATACGCCACCGCGTCGAACTTGCCCCCCCCGAGGGCGACGACTTGGAGGCCAACCACACCAGAACCATCAAACCGCGAGTCAACCCAGCCGACATACTCCCCTTGCAGGGCAAAGTCGGCATCGGCCAGGGCCGGGTCGGTCACCGCGGCCTTGGAGTTGGGCTGCGCCCATATCCGCGATGCACCGACAGCCGCGACGGCGAAGCATACAAACGTCAAAGCGATTCGAGGCATGAGAGATGCGTCCAAAGTGTAGATCAGGGAGATTCACGCCAACCGAGAGACACCGTGCGGCGATTTTCCGGAGAAATGGCCGTGCACAGATCTTGGGTCTGGGCCGCTAAGGTTGCCGCGCGGCGTCCCGAGGACACCGCTCAAACCTACGTCTCGCCGCTTACCCCAACGGCAAACGAACCGGGCAACCGGCGTCCCAGCCGCCAGCCGCTATTTCTTTCCCGCCGGAAAAACGTGCCCAACCGCTTCCATCGGAACGGCATACAGTGACGTGCGGGCCGTCACGTACAGCGTCTTGTTGTCGGGACCGGCAAAGGTGCAGTTCGCCGGCTGTTCGGGAAACTCGATCACACCGAGATACTTCCCGGCCGGATTGAACACCTGCACGCCCAATTTCGACGTGATGTACAGGTTCCCCTTGGTGTCGATCGTCAGGCCGTCGCCCCCGCCGCCGGTCTGCCCTTCAGCCTGCTTGAGAGTGCAGAAGACTTTCTGCGGACCGAGTTTGCCCGGCGCTTCGACCGCGTACGAGAGCATCTCCGCCTGCAAAGAGGGAATGATGTACAGCGTCTTCTCGTCAGGCGAAAGGATCACGCCGTTCGGTGCGTTTTCGATCTCGCCGAGCCGCGTCACCTTCCCCGCTGCGTCGCGATAGTAGAACGCTTTCACTCCCTGTGGCAACGGCATCGGGGCGCGGAAGTGCGGATCGGTGAAGTACACACCGCCAGTCTTGTCGATCACCAGATCGTTCGGCGCGTTGAACCGCTTCCCCTCATAGCCATCGGCCAGCGATGTGACCTTCTTCGTCGCGGGATCCACTTCAATCAGCCGGCCATCCATCTCGCAGCCGACGATCTTCCCCGCGGCGTTCAGCATCAGTCCATTCGTGTGGTTCGACGGATCGAGGAGCACCGACAGCGCCCCTTTAACGTCGACCTGATATAGCTTGTTGCCGGCGACGTCGCTCAGGAAGAGATTCCCCTGGCCATCCGCGGCCGGCCCTTCCGTGAACTGAAAGTCGCCGTGCACCTTGCGGACCTGGCCGGTCGGACCGATGCCGGGAATCGGATCAGCCGCCATGAGCGACGAAGTGCTCAAGAGCAAGAAAGCGACAGCAAGTGTTTGTTTCATGATGAGACTCCAGGGAGGTTTAGGTTGGTTTATTTCGAACGATAGGGTGGTCTGCGACCTCAGCGACTTTCCGGGCCAGCGGCGGCAGCGCGACATCGTCTCTCACGGGCTGGCCAACTGCCCCCGCCGCTCGACCCAGGTTTGCAGGCCGGGCTTGGCGCTCCCTTTCGCGTCGATCAACCCTCCATGCGGGAAGTCGTGTGGCAGGTCGTCCCGCCACTGATTCCACACGATCGCCTGCACCGACGGCTTCGCCATCAGGAGCGGCAGCAGCCAGTCGATTGTCGCCTGTTGCGACTGCGCGGTCACCCCCCCGGCGATCAATTCGGGAATGACGCGGCCTCGGTGCTGAGCGAGCGAATCCGCTCCGCCCGCACTGGGCACGGTCAGAAACACGACCAGCGGCACCCCCAGTTGCGACCACCGGTCAAGCTGCCGGCTCACTTCGGCCGGATCGCGAGGCTGGGTTCCGCCGGGAAAATAGCCCAGATTCATCTCGATGCCGATTCCAGCCAGTCCCAGCTCGCCCCGGATCAATGTGTCGGCAAAATGCAGCGGCGTCAGTTCCTGATCTTCGCGGGCGATGTACTCGCCCCACGGCTGATCGAAGCTCACGATCATCGGCGTGCGGGCGTCCTGAGCCCGAATCCGATCGACCCCTTCGACGACCAGCCGGAGGCGCTGCTCCTCGGTGAACTTTAGCGCTCCCGGCAGGTTCATCCGGGCCGCCACATGCCAGAGCTGCACCTTTCCGCGATAGCGTTTCACTACGGCGTCGAGATACTGCAGCACCGAGAGCTGCACCTCTTCAAAGTCGTCGTCGAGAAACAGCCAATCGGGGAGCAAGTGGCGATCGAACTGCAAGAGCGGACCCAGGCAGAGCCGCAAGTCATTTTCGCGGCACCACGTCGCCTGTGCATCGAGCGAGTCCCACTGAAACTTGCCCAGGTTCGGCTCGACCTCGTGCCACTGCGGCGCCACGAGCGCCGTATTGAACGCGGATAAAAACTGCGGGCCTAGTTCGGCGCTCGGAATCGCTTGCATTCGGCCGGCCAGGATCAGCCCCGGCGCAGCCTGTGGCCGCCGCAGGCTCAGCACTTGTCGAGCGTATTCTGCCGTCAGGATATCGATCGCGTCGAGCGCGATGCGGATCGCCTCGTCCGCCGGTGCACAGGCGGCGACGGGCTGGGCCTGCCCTGTGGCGGCCCGCGCGAACGCCCTTCCCGCCTGCTGGACGAGCGAATCGAGCTGCGGCGGCGCGACCATCCCAGCCCCCTGCCACGCGCTCCATTGATTGCGTAGACGATTCAGCGTCCCCCTGGCCAGTTCCACGGGCAAGTGATAGGCGCGCGGCCGTTCCATCAAGCTTCCCGACGAGAGCATCACGATCCCGCGCCCGGGCACATTCCAGGGAAAATAAACGTAGCCCGATTCCCGCGTCTCACGCTGGATCGTGAGCAGGTTGCCGGCCAGATTATTGGCGCATTCCCAGGGACTCCCCTCGGGGCCCGCCAGGTACGCCTGCTCGGTGGCAGCCGCCACCAGGCGCTGCGGCTGCGGAATGACAAAACGCATCTGCCCCATGAAATATTCGCCCGTTGCTCGTTCACTCGCCCGCGTCCGAAGTCTAATCCAACCAACCCCTAGAGGGCAACGATTGCCCCGGATGGGCCGCTGGACGCCTGCCGCTGGCCGGAGACTTGCTAAAATCGGACCGCTGGCTCGAACGGCTCGCGGTTGTGCTTCGCGGCGGGTCAGCCCGCCCCCATTGGACCGGTTGCAACTTCCGCTCAGAATCGACCGATTCGCCCAAAACTTGCTCCCCAACTCTATCACGCCAACCACCATGCCGCATGCCGCTCTGGTTCAATCGCATATTCCTGACCTGCCCGTCCGGCGGGGAAAAGTCCGCGATGTGTATGACCTGGGGGATCGGCTGCTGCTGGTGGCGACCGACCGGATCAGCGCGTTCGACTGGGTGATGCCGAGCGGCATTCCCGACAAAGGTCGCATCCTGACGCAGCTCAGCGCGTTCTGGTTCGAGTTTTTGGGGATTCCCAGTCACCTGCTCTCGCTCGATCTCGACGATGCGAAGCTGCCGCCGGGAACCGACCTCGGCCCGCTCGAAGGGCGCAGCACCGTCGTTCGCAAATGCCAGGTCGTCCCGATCGAGTGCGTCGTCCGCGGCTTTCTCGATGGCTCGGGGTGGAAGGAATACCGGGGGAGCCAGACGGTTTGTGGAATCTCGCTGCCGGCGGGCCTCGTCCAGTGCGACCGCCTGCCCGCACCGATCTTTACACCGGCCACCAAGGAAGAGTCGGGCCATGACCAGAATATCTGTTTCGAGCGGATGGTCGAAATCGTCGGCGAGCCTACCGCGAACGAACTGCGGCAGCGCTCGATCGACGTCTACGAGCGGGCGGCCGAGTACGCCCGGTCGCGCGGCATCCTGATTGCCGATACGAAGTTCGAATGGGGCTGGCACGAGGGCGAGCTGATCCTGATCGACGAAGTCCTCACTCCCGACAGTTCCCGCTTCTGGCCTGCCGAACGGTATCAGCCGGGCGGTTCACAGCCGTCGTTCGACAAGCAGTTCGTCCGCGACTGGCTGGAAACCACCGGCTGGGACAAAAACAGCCCGCCGCCGCAGTTGCCCGCCGAAGTCGTCCAGCAAACGCGAGCGAAATACATCGAAGCCTACGAACAACTCACGGGTCGCAAGTTCGCGTAAGAGCTTCCTCGTCGAACATTGAACGTCGAACACAGCGAGCCAGTCCTACGTCATACTCATCTTCCCGCTCCTCGTTCTGCTTGCGCTCGCAATCGCCCAGTTGATCGCCTCCAGGCCTCTTCGCCGTGACGACCGGCGCTCAGCGTCGTTGCAAGTCGCTCGGCGGTAGCGACTTACTGCAACCGCACTCCACTGAGCGCCTGCGGCCATTGAACGCAACGTTCACCTCAGCGGCGAGTGCTGAACACCCACACCCGCGCTGATCCCAGCGTTGAGGTGAGCGCCTGAGCGACCTCGCAACGACCAGCCGCG